>DASRYN010000141.1:0-3821 GCA_035687185.1 Pseudoxanthomonas sp.
GATGGCGTGGCCGGCGCGACCTGCACCGGCGCGGCGGCGGTCACCAGCAGCCCGTCCAGGTATTCGTCGAGCACGGCCGCCGCACTCATGCGGCGCGCTCCAGCGCCTCGGCGTCGCTGTCCAGGATCCACTCCAGCGCGCGCCGGTAGCTGGACAGGGCGCGGCCGGGGTAGCCCGCGTCGTCGGCCGCCGGCTGCACCAGCAGCTCGGCGTTGCACAGCCGGGTGTCCACCGGGATGGCGTCCTCCCACACCCGCTCGCCGTGGTCCTCCTGCATGCGCTTGAGCGCTTCCTGGCCGGCGCGGGTGCGGCGGTCGTAGAGCGTGGGCAGCACCGAGACCGGCAGCGGACGGCGGCGCGAGCGCTCGACCATCTCCGCGGTGCGGCGCATGCCCGCCAGGCCGTGCAGCGCCAGCGGCTCGGCCTGGGTGGGGATGACCACGCGGTCGGCCGCGGCCAGGGCGTTGATCATCAGCAGGCCCAGCGTGGGCGGGCAGTCCAGCAGCACGTAGTCGTGCTGGCCGGCATGGCGCGCCAGTGCCTGCGACAGGGCCAGGCCCAGGCCCGGCTGGTTGGCGCTGCGGCGCTCCAGCGTGGCCAGCGCGGTCTGCGCGCAGACGTAGGACAGGTGCTCCACCGCGCTGGCGCGGGTGAGCGCCGACAGCGGCTGCGGCGGGGTGGCGAACAGCTCCAGCACGCCTTCCGGCGGCGGCTCGGACGGCACCCCGAAGGCGCGGGTGAGCGAGGCGTGCGGGTCCAGGTCGACCAGCAGCACCCGCTGCCCGCGCTGGGCCAGCCCGCGGCCCAGGGCCAGGGTGGTGGTGGTCTTGCCCACGCCGCCTTTCTGGTTGGCGATCGCCCACACGCGCATCAGTCGGATCCTCCTCTCACGGATTGGCGCTGGCCGGCCCGTCGCTGGCGCCGGCCGGCACGCCCGTTTCCGATATCGGCCCGGAAGCCACGGCCTTGACCGCCTCGTCGCCGTCGCCGCCGGCGTCCGGCTCGGCCAGCACGATCAGGACCACCCGGCGGTTGCGGTTGCGGCCGTCCTCGGTGAGGTTGTCCGCGCGCGGCCGGTACTCGCCGTAGCCGACCATGGCCAGCCGCTCCGGGGCCACGCCCTGGGCGACGAACAGGTGCACCACGCTGGCCGCGCGCGCGGCCGACAGCTCCCAGTTGGAGGGGAACAGCGCGGTGGCGATGGGCTGGTTGTCGGTATAGCCCTCCACCCGCACCGGGTTGGGCGCGTCGTCCAGCACCGAGGCCAGGCGCGAGAGCACGTCGCGCGCCGACTGGTCCAGCGCCGCCGAGCCGGTGTCGAACAGGATGTCGCTGTTGATCTCCACCTCCAGCCACAGCTCGGCGCGCTTGACGGTGATCATGCGCGCCTTCACCAGCGGTGCCAGCGCGTCCTCGATGCGCGCGGCGATGTTGCCCAGCTGGCGCTGGGCGCGCTGCACGGCGGCGCGGCTGGTCACGTCCATCGGCTGGCCCGTGCGCATGTGCGAGGCCAGCGCCGGCAGCAGGGTGGGATTGGGCGCGGGCGAGGGCGCCGACGGGCCCTGCTTGGCGCCGGACTTGATGGGCGACGGGCGGTCGAAGTCCGAGCCCTGCAGCTGGTGGTTGCCGACCTGCACCGGGTTGATGGTGCGCGGCGCGCCGCCGAAGGCCGCGGTCAGGGCGTCGGCCATGACCCGGTACTTGCCCTCGTTGATGGTGGAGATGGCGTACATGACCACGAAGAACGCCAGCAGCAGCGTCATCAGGTCGGCGTAGGGAATGGCCCACGCCTCGTGGTTGGTGTGCTCGTCGTGGGCGCGGCGGCGTGCCATCGGCGTCTGCGGCTCAGTGCAGGAAGCCGGCCAGCTTGGACTCGATGTTGCGCGGGTTCTCGCCCTGGGCGATGGCGATCAGTCCCTCGATGATCATCTCGCGCTCACCGGTGCGGCGCGCGATCACGCTCTTGAGCTTGGCCGAGATGGGCAGGAAGAACAGGTTGGCCGAGGCGATGCCGTAGATGGTGGCGGTGAACGCCGCGGCGATGCCGTGGCCGAGCTTGCTCGGGTCGGCCAGGTTCTTCATCACCGCGATCAGGCCGAACACCGCGCCGATGATGCCCAGCGTCGGCGCGTACACGCCCATGCCCTCGAACACCTTGGCCGCGGCCAGCTCTTGGTGCTCCTGGGTGCCCAGGTCGATCTCGAGCATGTGCCGGATCTGCTCCGGCTCCACGCCGTCGACCAGCATCTGCAGGCCCTTGCGCAGGAAGGGGTCGGACTGCTCGTCCACCTGCGGCTCCAGGCCCAGCAGGCCCTGGCGGCGGGCCACGTTGCTCCATTCCAGGATCTGCGCCATCAGCGCCTCGCGGTCGGACACCGGCGGGCGCATCACCCAGCCGAGGATGGCCAGGGCGCGCTTGAACACCGCCGGCGGCGTGTGCACGAAGATAGCCGCCACCGTGCCCAGGATCACGATGACGAAGGCCGCCGAGGACCACAGCGAGCCGAGGCCGGCGCCCTTGAGGATGCTGCCGCCCACCAGCGAGACCAGTGCCAGCAGCAGGCCGACGAGGCTGAGGATGTCCATGCGGGCGGTATCGGCTCCTTGCGGGGGCTTCTTTAGGCGGACCGGCGCCCGGCCGGCCCCCGGCGGGCACCGCGGCGCCGCTCTGCGAACGCCGTCACGCCGGCGCGCGGCACCGGTCTCAACCCGTGGCGCGCAGGCCGTCCACGTCCAGGATCAGCGCCAGGCGGCCGTCGCCGATCAGGGTGGCGCCGGCGTAGCCGGGCAGGCCGCGCAGGGCGCGCGGCAGCGGCTTGATCACCACTTCCTCGCGGCCGCGCACCTGGTCCACGATCAGGCCGAAGCGCGAATCGCCCATCTGCAGCACCACCACGGTCAGCAGGGCGGCGTCCTGCGCGGGGATGCCCAGCCAGCGGCGCAGGTCCACCAGGGGCAGGGTGTGCGTCTGGCGGTCCAGCACCGGGCGGCCGTCGAACCAGCCCAGCGACGCCGGCGCGGCGTGCAGCACCTCCTGCACCCGGGCCAGCGGCAGCGCGTACACCGCCTCGCCGGCCTGCACCAGCAGGGTGGGCAGGATGGCCAGGGTCAGCGGCACGCGGATCAGGAAGCGGGTGCCGCGGCCCAGCTCGGACTGGATCTGGATCTGCCCGCCCAGCTCGCGGATGCGCGACTGCACCACGTCCATGCCCACGCCGCGGCCGGAGATGTCGGTGACCTCGGCCTTGGTGGAGAAGCCGGGCAGGAAGATCAGGTGCAGGCATTCCTCCGCGCCCAGGCGGGCGGCGGCCTCGGCGTCCAGCAGGCCCTTCTCGCGGGCCTTGGCGCGCAGGCGCTCGGGGTCGATGCCGGCGCCGTCGTCCTGCACCTCGATGCCGACGTAGTCGCCTTCCTGCTGCGCGGCCAGGCGCAGGCGCCCGACGCGCGGCTTGCCGGCGGCCTCGCGCAGCTCCGGCGCCTCGATGCCGTGGTCGATGCCGTTGCGCACCAGGTGCACCAGCGGGTCGGCCAGGGCCTCGACCAGGTTGCGGTCGAGCTCGGTCTCGGCGCCGACCATCTCCAGCTCCACTTCCTTGCGCAGCGAGCGGGCCACGTCGCGGGCTACCTTGGGGAAGCGCGAGAACACCTTGCCCACCGGCTGCATGCGCGTGCGCATCACCGCCGACTGCAGGCGCGAGGTGGCCACGTCCAGGCCGGCCACGGCGCGGTCCAGCTCCTCGTCGCGCAGGCGCGCGCGCAGGGTCTTGAGGCGGTTGCGGGCCAGCACCAGCTCGCCGATCAGGTTGACGATGGCGTCCAGG
>DASRYN010000142.1:0-4648 GCA_035687185.1 Pseudoxanthomonas sp.
CGTCGGCCGGCGGCACCTGCCCGATCCCGGCCTCGCGCAGGCGCTGGCGCGAATGCGAGCGTTCATCGATCACCGCCGTGAGCAGCGCGCCGACGAAGAACACCACCGCCGCGTAGTACATCCACACCAGCAGCAGCACCAGCGCGCCCATCGAGCCGTAGGCGCTGCCCGGCGCCGCTTGCGCCAGGTACAGCCCGATCAGGTAGCGCCCGGCGGCGAACAGCAGCGCCGTGATCGCCCCGCCCAGGAACGCCTGCCGCCACGCCACCCGCCGGTCCGGCAGGTAGTGGTAGAGGAAGGCGAAGGCGACCACATGCAGCAGCAGCGTGGTGGCGTAGCCCACCACCGGCAGCAGCGTCGGCAGCCGCGCGAAGGCCACCTGCAAGGCGGTGCTGGCGATCATCGAAACCAGCAGCAGGAAGCCCAGCGCCAGCACCACGCCCAGCGAGAACACCCGCTTGCGCAGCCAGGCGCGCAGCCCGCCCAGCTGCTGCGCGCTGGTGCGGAACACCAGGTTCAGCGCCGCCTGCAGCTGCGCGAACACCACCGTCGCGCCGACGAACAGCAGCACCGTGCTCCACAGGCCGGCCAGCGAACCCACCCCGGGCTGCGCGTTGGCGTTGCGGATCACGGTGGCCGCCACGGTGGCGGCGTTGGGGCCGGCCAGCTGGCCGATCTGGTCCACCAGCGACTGCTGCGCGGGCGGGTACAGCGAGGCGGTCAGCCACAGCAGCAGCACCAGCAGCGGCGCCAGCGAGAGCAGCGTGTAGAACGACAGCGAGGCGGCCTGGGTCATCAGGTCCGACTCGGCGAAGCGCCGCGCCAGCGCGACCGGCAGGCTCTGCTGCAGGCGCTCCAGGTGGCGGCGCAGCTTGGCGGGCGAGAGGCGGGCCATGCGCGGGGGAGCGGGATGCCGGCACTCAGCATCGCCGCGCCGGCGTCGCCGGTGCGTGAGCGGAGCGTGCGCGCGTCAGTCCGCGCGCGCGGCCAGTGCGCGCAGCGGCTCGCCCGACAGGCGCTGCACGGTCCAGTCGTCCTGCGGCACCGCGCCGAGGCCGCGGTAGAACGCCAGCGCCGGCGCGTTCCAGTCCAGCACCGACCACTCGAAGCGGCCGTAGCCGCGCTCCACCGCCAGGCGCGCCAGGTGCGCCATCAGCCGGCGGCCGATGCCGCGGCCGCGGAAGGCCGGGCGCACGAACAGGTCCTCCAGGTACAGCCCGCGGCGGCCGAGGAAGGTCGAGAAGCTGGTGAAGAACAGCGCGAAGCCCACGCCGTGGCCGTCGACCTCGGCGATGACCACCTCGGCCGCCGGCGCCGGCCCGAACAGCGCCTCCTGCAGCTGCGCCTCCGTGGCCACGGCCTCGTGCGCCAGGCGTTCGTAGTCGGCCAGCTCGGCGATGAGCGCGAGGATCAGCGGCAGGTCCTCGCGGCGCGCCGGGCGCAGGACGGGTGCGGGATCGGACGGCATGGCGGCTCCTGGGGCTGCCGCCATTGTGGCCCGCCGCGCACGGCGGCGGAACCGCTCTCACCCGGGCGCGCGGGCGCTGGCGGCCAGCGGCGCCAGCGCGCGGCCCAGCGCCTGGAACGCGCGCTCGGCCTCGGCCAGCTCGCCGAAGTCCTCGGCGCAGGCCACGACCACCGTCGCGCCCCCGCGTCCGCGCGCGGCGTCGAGCACGCCGACGTTGCAGGCGCGCTGCTGCTGCGTGCCGGTCTTCTGCGCGAAGTCGGCGCCCGGCGGCAGGCCGGCCTGGATGCGGCGGCTGCCGGTGCTGATCGCGCGCATGTGCCCGAGCAGCAGCGCGGTCGATTCCTCCGACAGCAGTTCGCCGGCCACCACCCGTTCCAGCAGCCGCGCGAAGGCGGGCAGGCGCGCGGCGTTGCGGCCGCTGGCGTAGTAGTCGTCGAACACCTCCTGCAGGGTGGCGGCCGGCAGGTCCGAGCGCGCCACGCCCAGCGCCTCGGCCAGGGCCTGCAGGCGCGGCTCGCCGGCCTCGGCCTGGCGCAGGCGCAGCAGCTGCATGTTCGACAGCTCCTTCACCCGCGGGTGCAGGGCGCCGTAGGCGTCGTAGCGCACCTGCAGGATGGTGGTGACCTCGCCGAAGCCGCCGCCGACCCAGTCGGCGATGCGCGCGTTGAGCCGTTCCTGGCCGATGCGCCGGATCAGCATGTCGGTGGCGGTGCTGTCGCTGTCGCGCAGCGATTTCTCCAGCAGCGTGGCGATGGCGAAGCGCTCGCCCGGCTTGTGCTGCAGCATGTCGCCGGCGCCGTCGACGAAATCGCTCTGGCTGAGCACCAGTTCCTCGTCCAGCGACAGCTCGCCCGCATCGGCCGCCTCGAGGATGGCCACCGCCACCGGCACCTTGATCGTGGAGGAGAGGTACCAGGCGCGGCCGCCGCCGAGGTCCAGCGTGCCGGCCTGCGGGCCGAAGCGCGAGACGTACACGCCGAGGCGGCCGGGGGTCTGCGCGTCGATGGCCTCCACCTCGCGCTCCAGCGGCGCGATCCAGGCCGGTTCCGGCTGCGCGGCGGCCTGCTCGGCCTGCCGTTCCACCGGGGAGGGCGCGCGCGGGCCGCAGGCGGCCAGCAGCAGGACGCACAGCACGCACGCGGCAGTGCCGCGCGGTCGTCGGGAGGGGCGGGTGCGGAGGCTCATGGCGTGGCGGGCTGCGCGGGCGAGACGGTGGGCCTGGGCGGGACGTCCACGAATACCCCGGACGCGGTGACGGCCGCGCCAACCCGCCGCAGCGCACGCTCGCCGGCCGCGGTCCCGGTGCCGCGCACGCAGGCGGCGATGACCACGCGCGCGTCGCGCCCGGCGGCGCCCGGCATCCGCGCGATGCCCAGGTCGCAGGTGCGGCGGTACTGGGTACCGGTCTTGTGCGCGAAGCCGGCCTGCGCCGGCAGTCCGGCGCGGATGCGCTGGCGGCCGGTCTGCACCCGCGCCATCAGGTCCAGCAGGTAGGCGGTCCCCCCGGCGCCGAGCGCCCTGCCTTCGGCCAGCGTGGCCAGCATGCGGCCGTAGTCGACCAGGGTGGCGCTGTTGACGTGGGTGGCGTAGTAGGCCTCGAACGCGCCGCGCAGGTCCGGCTGCATGAACTCGTTGGGCGTGACCGCCAGCAGTTCCGCCAGCCGGTTCACCCGCGCCTGCCCCGCGGGGCTGCGCTGCAGCGCCAGCAGGTCCTGCGCGGTCAGGCCGCCGGCGCCGGGATGGAACTGGCCGTAGGCCAGGCGCCGCACGTCGGCCAGGGTGGTGATGCGGATGCGCGCGTCGATCAGGTCCGCGGCCACCGCGTTGACCTGCTCCAGGCCGACGGTGCGGATCAGCAGGTCGCTGGCCGTGTTGTCGCTGTACACGATCATCTGCTCGAGCAGGTAGGACACCGGCAGCCGCGTGCCGGGCGGATGCGTGTTGGTGGCGCCGGCGCCGTCGACGTAGTCGCTTTCGCGCAGGGTCACCGGCGTGTCCAGCGCCAGGGTGCCGGCCTCCACCGCGCGCATCACCGCGATGGCCACCGGCACCTTCACCCCCGAGGCGAGGTACCAGGGCTCCTCGGCGCGGTAGGCGTAGGACTCGCCGCGCTCCAGGTGCAGCACGTAGACGCCGATGTCGCCGCCGTCCAGCGCGGCGTCGATGGCCTGCAGCCGCCGCTCCAGTTCCAGGGTCCACGCCGGTGCGCCGTCGGTGGCCGCGGCCGGCGGGCACGCCGGCAGCAGGGCCAGCAGCAGGGCGCAGGCCCAGGCCGGCGCCGCGCGCCGCCCCCGCGATGCCGCCCACCACACCCCGCCCATCAGCCCGCGCGCCTGCCCCGCAGTGCCGCTCCCGCGCGCTGCCACAGCCAGATCCAGAGCGCCGTGGCCGCCACCAGCAGCAGCGACAGCAGCAGCGCATGGGTATACGACACCGCCTGGTAGTAGCCCAGCACGTTGCGGAAGAGCAGGAAGATGACCGAGATGTGGACGATGAAGGCCATCAGCGCGTCGCTGCCGACCACGGCGACCGGGCGCAGCGCGCGCGCCAGCAGCGCGCCGCCGGCGATGCACAGCCCCAGCAGCACCAGCGCGCCGCCCACGCTGAACAGCGAGAAGTCCAGGCCCGGCGGGTGCTTGCCTTCGTTGCGGCCGATCTCCACCAGCAGCGGGTGCAGCGCGTCGCCGGCGCGCAGCACGAACCACCCCAGCAGCGCCGCGCCCGCCAGCGCGACGCCGCCGGCCAGCGCCAGCCGCGTGCGCGGCTGGCCGTTGAAGCGCAGCAGCAGGCCGCCGACCAGCAGCCCGGCCACCACCAGCGGCAACCGCGACAGCTGGCCCCAGGTGTAGAAGTCCGGGTGCTCCACCAGCAGCGCGCGCAGCTGCGGCACCTCGAAGTCGGCGGCGGCCGAGACCCACGCGGCCAGCGCCAGCGACGCCGGCAGGCAGAGCCAGCGCAGCAGCGCCGGCGCGCGCGCCCACAGCGGCAGCAGCCACGGGATCCACAGCAGGGCGATGGCGTAGAAGCCCAGGATCTCCACGAACGACGGGAAGTCGCGGTACAGCAGCGCGTCGACCACCGCGTCGCGGCCGCGGTCCCACAGCTCCACCGCGGTCAGCACCTTGTACCAGAACAGGATCAGCAGCCCGCGCCACAGCAGCCGGTTGCGGCGGCGCGGCC
>DASRYN010000143.1:0-15586 GCA_035687185.1 Pseudoxanthomonas sp.
GGGGCACCGCATCGTGCGAGGCGGCCACCGGCGGCGTCTGCGCGAAATGCGAGCGCGTGGCCAACCACACCGGCACCGCGATGGCGGCGGTGATCACCACGTACACCGCGCGCCGGCCCATGCTCTCCATCACCCGCTGCAGGCGCGGGGTGTGGGCATGGCTGACCAGTTCGACCGGCGCGGCCGGGGCCACCTCGGCCTCCAGCAGCGGCTCCAGGTCCACCCCGAGCAGCCTGGCATAGCTGCGCAGTTGGCCGCGCACGAACACCTGCGCCCCGACCACCTCCCAGCGCCCCTCCTCGAGTGCGCGGACCACGTGCACCGGCATGTGCAGGCGCCGTGCGACCTCCTCCAGTTCGAGCCCTGCCGCAACGCGGGCTTCGCGCAGGCACTCCCCGCATCCCCGCGCATCGCCACGGATGTTCGCCTTGGAATCGTGGATCACTGTTGGTTGTCCCCGGAATTGGCAGTGGCGGCCTGCGGAAACTCCGTCCTCAGCCGCTGTTGGTACCGGCTTGCGGCCACCCCGTCGCCGAGCCGTTCTTCGATCTTTGCCGCGAGTTGTAACACGGATGCGTCGGCCGGGGCAGCCGCCAGGCGCCGTTCCGCGAAGGCGCGCGCCTGCAGGTACCGCCCCTGGCGGAACTCGTGCTCGGCCATGCTGGCCAGCGCATAGGGGTTGACCGGGTCCAGCGCCAGGGCGCCGCGCAGGTCGCGCTCGGCGCGCTCGAGCTGGCCGCTACGCAGGGCACAGCCGCCGGCGTTGGCCAGTGCCGAGGCCGGCGAGGGATAGCCCGGCGCGGCCAGGGCCCGGTCGAACCAGACCAGGGCCTCGGCCGGATAGCCGTTCCCGCACAACCAGGCGCCGTAGTTGTTGAGCACGTCGCCGCGCTCGGGCGCCAGCTCGGCGGCGCGCCGGTAGTGCTCGCCGGCTTCTTCGGTCCGGCCGCGGGCGGAGGCCACCGCGGCCAGCAGGGTGTGCGCGTCCACGGCGGCGGGGTCCAGCTTCAGGGCCTTGCCCGCTTCCCGCGCGGCCGCGTCCAGCTCGCCCCCGGACAGGCGCTGCAGGGCCAGGCCCAGGTGCTCGCGCACCCGCACCCGGCGCTTGGTCGCCTCGCTGTCCTCCACGTGGTAGACCGGCGCGATCTGCTCGCTGCCCCGGACCCTGGGCTTGACGCTCGGCGACTTCGCGCACGCCGCCAGCAGCAGCGCGCAGCAGGACAGGAGCAGCGGCAGCTCAGGCCGCCGCATTTCCCTCGGCCCGCCCGGGGGCCTGCCCCCGCTCGAGGCTGCGCCGGAACTCGGCCTGGCGCCGGGTCCGGTCCATGACCTGGCCCTTGAGCTGGCCGCAGGCGGCGTCGATGTCGTCGCCGCGGGTGCGGCGCACCATGGTCAGCACCTGCGCGTCCAGCAGGATCTTCTGGAAGGCGCGGATCTGCGCCTCGTCCGAGCGCTCGTAGCGGGTGCCCGGGAACGGGTTGAACGGGATCAGGTTGACCTTGCCCGAATCGCGCGCCTGCACCGCGTTGTCGAACTGGCGCATCAGCCTGGCCAGCTGGCGGGCGTGCTCGGGCTGGTCGTTGACCCCCTTCATCAGGGTGTATTCGAAGGTGACCGACTCGCGGCGGCGGTTGGCGCGCAGGTAGCGCGCGCAGGCGGCCATCAGCTCGGCGATCGGATACTTGCGGTTGAGCGGCACCAGCTGCTCGCGCAGCTCGTCGGTGGGCGCGTGCAGCGACACGGCCAGGGAGACGTCGCTCTCGGCCGAGAGCCGGTCGATCATCGGCACCAGGCCGGAGGTGGACAGCGTCACCCGCTTGTTGGCCAGGCCGTAGCCCAGGTCGTCGCGCATCACGCTCATGGCGCGCACGACGTTGTCGAAGTTCATCAGCGGCTCGCCCATGCCCATCATCACCACGTTGGTGAGCTTGCGCTGCTGGTGCGGCACGTTGCCCAGGTGGCGGGCGGCGACCCAGACCTGGCCGACGATCTCGGCGGCGGTCAGGTTGCGGTTGAAGCCCTGGGTGGCGGTGGAGCAGAAGGTGCAGTTGAGGCCGCAGCCGACCTGGGACGACACGCACAGCGTGCCGCGGCCCTTGTCGGGGATGTAGACGGTCTCGATGGCGTTCCTGCCGTCGGCGCCCATCGCCAGCAGCCACTTGTGGGTGCCGTCGGCCGAGGGCTTGTCGAACACGACGTTGGGGACGACGACCTCGGCATGCTCGTGCAGCTTGGCGCGCAGCGCCTTGCCGAGGTCGGTCATCCGGTCGAAGTCGGTGACGTGGCGGTGGTGGATCCACTTCATCACCTGGTGGGCGCGGTAGCGCTGCTCGCCCAGGACCTCGGCGAAGAAGCGCTCCAGGCCCGCGCGGTCGAGGTCGAGCAGGTTCTGCCTGGCCGCGGCCGCCCCTGCGGACGACCCGCCTGGCTGCACCGGAACCTGCACGACCTCGTCCACGACCCGTCCTTCCTCAGCGCGAGACCACTTCCGTGGCCGCGAAGAAATAGGCGATCTCGATGCTGGCGTTCTCCACCGAGTCCGAGCCGTGCGCGGCGTTGGCGTCGATCGACTCGGCGAAGTCGGCGCGGATGGTGCCCGGCTTGGCTTCCTTCGGGTTGGTGGCGCCCAGCAGCTCGCGGTGGGCGGCCACGGCGTTCTCGCCTTCCAGCACCTGGATCATCACCGGGCCGGAGATCATGAACTCGACCAGGGCGTTGAAGAACGGGCGCTCGCGGTGCACGGCATAGAAGCCCTCGGCCTCGCGGCGCGACAGCTGCTTGTACTTGGCGGCCACGACCTTCAGGCCGGCCTTCTCGAAACGGGTGTAGATCTCGCCGATGACGTTCTTGGCGACGGCATCGGGCTTGATGATCGAAAGGGTGCGCTCCAGCGCCATGGGGCTTCTTCTCGGAATGGGTGAAAACGTTCCCGGACCGAACGGACCGAGGGTAACAGAAAAACCCGCGTCAGGACGCGGGCTTAGCTTCAATTGCGTAGCGCAATTCTAGCATCCGCCGCCCGGCTTTGCAGGCCCCGGGATGCTGCACCGCAAAATGACCCGGCCCGGCCGGCGGGCCTACGATTAAACAATCGTTTGATTAACGGGCGACCGATGGGCAAGCCGGCACACTTCTCCACCAAGGACCGGATCCTGGGCGCGGCCGAGGAGCTGTTCGCCCAGCACGGCTTCGCGGGCACTTCCCTGCGACAGGTGACCAGCCTGGCGGCGGTGAACATCGCCGCGGTCAACTATCACTTCGGCTCCAAGGAAAACCTGGTCAACGAGGTCTTCCGCCGGCGCATGGACGGGATGAGCGCCCAGCGCCTGGAGCAGCTCCAGGCCGCCCTGCGCGAGCGCCCCGGCCAGCTGGAGCCGATCCTGGCCGCCTTCATCGAGCCGGCACTGGCGCTGGCGCAGGATCGCAACGGCGGTGCCGCCTTCGTGCGGGTGATCGCCCGCGCCTACGCCGAGCACAACGAGAGCCTGCGCAAGTTCCTGTCCGATCACTACGGCCACGTGCTGCGCGAGTTCGGCAGGGCGCTGTCGGCGTGCCTGCCCGGCCTGGACAAGGAGACGCTGTACTGGCGCCTGGACTTCCTGGCCGGCGCCCTGACCTACGCCATGTCCGACTTCGGGCTGATCAAGCGCCCGCCGGGCGCCAGCGAGGCCACCCACCGCGCCCGCGCGGCGCGCGAGCTGATCCGTTTCGCCGCCGCGGGCCTGCAGGCCCCGGCGCAGTGACACCCGCCACTTCGAGGTAACGACCCAATGTCCGAGAAACTGCTTGTACGCCGCGCCGCCGTCCTCGGCGCCGGCGTCATGGGCGCGCAGATCGCCGCCCACCTCACCAACGCGGGCGTGGACACCGTGCTGTTCGACCTGCCGGCCCGGGAGGGCGACCCGGACGGCGTGGTGCTCAAGGCCATCGCCAACCTGGGCAAGCTCAGCCCGGCACCGCTGGCCAGCAAGGCGCTGGCCGAGGCCATCGCCCCGGCCAACTACGACACCGGCCTGGAGCAGCTGCGCGGCTGCGACCTGGTGATCGAGGCCATCGCCGAGCGCATGGACTGGAAGCAGGACCTGTACCGCAGGATCGCGCCCTACGTCGCCGACCACGCCGTGCTGGCCTCCAACACCTCCGGCCTGGGCATCGACAAGCTGGCGGCGGTGCTGCCCGAGCAGCTGCGCCACCGCTTCTGCGGCGTGCACTTCTTCAACCCGCCGCGCTACATGCACCTGGCCGAGCTGATCCCGGCCTCCACCACGGACCGGGCGGTGCTGGAGGGGCTGGAGACTTTCCTCGCCACCCAGCTGGGCAAGGGCGTGGTGTACGCACGCGACACGCCGAACTTCATCGGCAACCGCATCGGCGTGTTCTCGATCCTGTCGGTGATCCACCACACCCGCCAGTTCGGCCTGGGCTTCGACGAGGTCGACGTCCTGACCGGCCCGCTGGCCGGCCGGCCCAAGTCGGCCACCTACCGCACTTCGGACGTGGTCGGCCTGGACACCATGGCCCACGTCATCAAGACCATGGCCGACACCCTGCCGGACGACCCCTGGCACCGCTACTTCCAGTCCCCGGACTGGCTGGCCGCGCTGATCGCCAAGGGTGCGCTGGGCCAGAAAGCCGGCGCCGGCATCTTCCGCAAGGCCGGCAAGGACATCCTGGTGCTGGACCTGGAGAAGCAGGACTACCGCCCCGCGGACCGCAAGGCCGCCGACGAGGTGGTGGAGATCCTCAGGCTCAAGGATCCCGCGGAGAAGTTCGCCCGCCTGCGCGCCAGCGCCCATCCGCAGGCGCAGTTCCTGTGGGCGGCCTTCCGCGACCTGTTCCACTACAGCGCCTACCACCTGGCCGACATCGCCGACACGGCGCGCGACGTGGACCTGGCCATCCGCTGGGGTTACGGCTGGTCGCTGGGTCCGTTCGAGACCTGGCAGGCCGCCGGCTGGAAGCAGGTGGCGCAGTGGATCGCCGAGGACATCGCCGCCGGCAAGGCGATGAGCGACGCGCCGCTGCCGGCCTGGGTGCTGGACGGGCGCGAGGGCGTGCACGCCGCCGCCGGCAGCTACAGCCCCTCGCGCGACGCGCTGGTCCCGCGCTCGGCGCTGCCGGTCTACCGCCGCCAGCGCTTTCCCGACCCGCTGCTGGGCGAGCGCTTCGACCCGGGCACCACCGTGTTCGAGAACGACGGCGTGCGCATGTGGCACGACGGCGACGGCATCGCGGTGGTGTCGTTCAAGACCAAGATGAACACGGTCTCGGACCAGGTGCTCGACGGGCTGCAGCAGGCCATCTCCATCGCCGAGCGCGACTTCCAGGGCCTGGTGATCTGGCAGCAGAAGGAACCCTTCTCCGCCGGCGCCGACCTGGCCGGCGCGCTGGGCCTGCTCCAGGCCGGCAAGGTGGCCGAGTTCGAGGCCATGGTGGCCAACTTCCAGGCGACCAGCCAGCGCATCAAGTACGCGCTGGTGCCGGTGGTGGCCGCGGTCCGCGGCCTGGCCCTGGGCGGCGGCTGCGAGTTCCAGATGCACGCGGCCCGCACCGTGGCGCACCTGGAAAGCTACATCGGGCTGGTCGAGGCCGGCGTGGGCCTGCTGCCGGCCGGCGGCGGCCTGAAGGAATTGGCGGTGCGTGCCTCGCGCGCGGCCGGCCCGGGCGGCGACGTGTTCGCCGAACTGAAGAAGGTGTTCGAGACCGTGGCCATGGCCAAGGTCTCGACCTCGGCGCTCGAGGCCAGGGAGCTGGGCCTGCTGCGCCCCGACGACCGGATCGTGTTCAACGCCTTCGAGCTGCTGCACGTGGCCAAGGCCGAGGCGCGTGCGCTGGCCGAGGCCGGTTATCGCCCGCCCCTGCCCGCCCGCCGCATCCAGGTCGCCGGCGACGTCGGCATCGCCACCTTCCGCATGCTGCTGGTCAACATGCTCGAGGGCCGGTTCATCAGCCCCTACGACGACGAGATCGCAACCCGCATCGCCACCGTGCTGTGCGGCGATGCCATCGACCGCGGCTCGCTGGTGGACGAGGACTGGCTGCTGCGGCTCGAGCGCAGGCATTTCGTGGAGCTGGCCGGGCAGGAGAAGACCCAGGCCCGCATCGCCCACATGCTCAAGACGGGCAAGCCGCTGAGGAACTGAGGTTCGCGATCCGGTACCCGGCCCGTCGAAGGCGGGCCCGCCGGAACACCACTTGATGCCGGTGCGAAGGGTTCGGTCAGGGGATCGCGGTCGCGTATCCCCGGCCACGGTTCCCGGGCCCCGGCTTTCGGAGAAAGCCATGAGCAAGCAGATCCAGGACGCCTACATCGTCGCCGCCACCCGTACCCCGGTGGGCAAGGCGCCCAAGGGCGTGTTCCGCAACACCCGGCCGGACGAGATGCTGGCCCACGTGCTGAAGGCCGTGGTCGCGCAGGCGCCGGGCATCGACGTCGGCCGCATCGACGACGCCATCATCGGCTGCGCCATGCCCGAGGGCGAACAGGGCATGAACGTGGCGCGCATCGGCCTGCTGCTGGCGGGCCTGCCGAACACCATCGCGGCGCAGACCATCAACCGCTTCTGCTCCTCCGGCCTGCAGGCCGTGGCGCTGGCGGCCGACCAGATCCGCCTGGGCAACGCCGACCTGATGCTGGCCGGCGGCACCGAATCGATGTCCATGGTGCCGATGATGGGCAACAAGGTCGCGCTGTCGCCGCAGGTGTTCGCGAAGGACGAGAACGTGGCCATCGCCTACGGCATGGGCATCACCGCCGAGAAGGTGGCCGAGGAGTGGAAGGTCTCGCGCGAGGAGCAGGACGCCTTCGCCCTCGCCTCGCACCGGAAGGCGCTGGCGGCGATCGCCGCCGGCGAGTTCGGCGGGGAGATCACCCCCTACGAGGTGCTGTCCCACGTGCCCGACCTGGCCGGCAACGCCATCCAGCTGAGGAAGCGGTGGGTGGACACCGACGAGGGCCCGCGCGCCGACACCTCGTTGGAAGGCCTGGCCAAGCTGCGCCCGGTGTTCCGCAACGGCCAGTTCGGCGGCACGGTGACCGCCGGCAACGCCTCGCAGATGAGCGACGGCGCTGCCGCGGTGCTGCTGGCTTCCGAGCAGGCGGTCAAGGACTACGGCCTGACGCCGCTGGCCCGCTTCGTCAGCTTCTCCGTGGCCGGCGTGCGCCCTGAGGTGATGGGCATCGGTCCGATCGCCGCGATTCCGAAGGCGCTCAAGCAGGCCGGCCTGGGCAAGGACCAGCTGGACTGGATCGAGCTCAACGAAGCCTTCGCCGCGCAGGCGCTGGCGGTGATCCGCGACAGCGGGCTGGACCCGGACAAGGTCAACCCGCTGGGCGGGGCCATCGCATTGGGCCATCCGCTCGGGGCCACCGGCGCCATCCGCACCGCGACCCTGGTCCACGGCCTGCGCCGTCGCCGGCAGAAGTACGGCATGGTGACCATGTGCATCGGCACCGGCATGGGCGCCGCGGGAATCTTCGAAGCGCTCTGAGCGGGTACCCTGGATGCGGAGACGGCGCCCACCGGGCGCCGTCTCCGTTTTCGCACCCCGCCGGATCGCGGCGCGGCCGGCGCTTCAGTCCAGCTCGCGGACGCCCAGTTCCTTGAGCGCCCGCTGCATCATCTCGCGCGCCGGATCGCTGAGCTTCTCGTGGTCCAGGGCGTAGCGGATGGTCGCCTCGACCAGGCCGATGTGGGTACCGCAGTCGAAGCGGGTGCCCTGGAAGCGGTACGCGTGCACCGGCTCCTCGGCCAGCAGCGCGGCGATGGCGTCGGTGAGCTGGATCTCGCCGCCGGCACCGGGCGTGGTGGCTTCCAGCAGGTCGAAGATGCGCGGATTGAGCACGTAACGGCCGACCACCGCCAGGTTGCTCGGGGCCTGCTCGGGCTTCGGCTTCTCGACGATGCCTCGGATCCGGCCCTGGCGGCCGTCGAACGTGTCGGTGGCCACGATGCCGTAGCTGCCGGTGCTTTCCGCCGGCACGTCCTGCACCGCGATCATGCTCGCCCCCGAGGCCGCGGCCGCGTCGGCCATCTGCTTGAGCGCGCCCGGACCACGGTTCCAGATCAGGTCGTCGGGGAGCAGCACCGCGAACGGCTCGTCGCCGACGATCTCCTTGGCACAGAGCACCGCATGTCCCAGGCCCAGCGCCTCGGCCTGGGTGACGAACACCGCGCGAACTCCTTCGGGCAGCACGTGCCGCACCAGCTCCAACTGCTCGGTCTTGCCCGCGCGCTCGAGCTTCTGCTCCAGCTCGTAGGCCTTGTCGAAGTAGTCGGCCACCGCGTGCTTGTAGCGGTTGGTGATGAACACCAGCGTGTCGCAGCCGGCCTCGATCGCCTCGTCCACGGCGTACTGGATCAGCGGCCGGTCGATGATCGGCAGCATTTCCTTGGGAACGGTCTTGGTCGCCGGCAGGAAGCGGGTGCCCAGGCCGGCCACGGGGAATACAGCCTTGCGTACTCTCTTGGTCATCGGGTCCTTCTGGCCTCGCGGGCCGGGAACGGCACGACGATGGCGCCGCTCTCGCAGGGTTCGGCCGCCGCCATCGGCGTGAATTCGGGAATGACTTCGCGCAGCACCTGCTGCAGCGCCGCCTCGTCGTAGCGCGCGACCGCGTCGCGCATGCGCTCGACACCGGTGCGCACCAGGTCGGCCGAGTACTCGCGCACGCCGGCCTCCAGGATCTTGGAGTGCGACGTGGGGCGGTACTGCTCATCGGCGTAGAACAGCGTCTCGTGCAGTTTCTCGCCCGGGCGCAGGCCGGTGTAGACGATGGCGATGTCGCGTCCGGGCTGCTTGCCCGCCAGGCGGATCATCTGCTCGGCCAGCAGGCGGATCGGCACTGGCTCGCCCATGTCCAGCGTGTAGATGGCCGCGTGCGAGCCGGAGGCGGCCGCCTGCACGATCAGCTGGCACGCCTCCGGGATGGTCATGAAGTAGCGCGTGACCTCCGGGTCGGTCACCGTCACCGGCCCACCCTGGCGGATCTGCTCGCGGAACAGCGGCACCACGCTGCCGGCCGAATCCAGCACGTTGCCGAAGCGCACGGTGACGTAGCGCGTGCCCTCCACCTTGGCGTCCAGCGACTGGGCGATCATCTCGGCGAAGCGCTTGGTCGCGCCCAGCACGTTGGCCGGATCCACCGCCTTGTCGGTGGAGATCAGCACGAAGGTGCCCACGCCCATGTCGCGGCACAGGCCGGCCACGGTCTCGGTGGCCAGCACGTTGTTGCGCACGGCCTCGCGCAGCTGCCGCTCCAGCAGCGGCACCTGCTTGTAGGCGGCGGCGTGGAACACCGCATCCGGCTGCGCCTTGCGCAGCGCGTGCGCGGTCACGGCAGGGTCGCCGCAGTCGCCCAGCACGGCCTCGACCTCCAGGTCGGGGAACGCGCGCATCAGCTCGGCGTGGATGGTCACCAGGGCCAGCTCGTCCACCTCGAGCAGCGCGATCTTGCGCGCGCCATGGCGCGCGCACTGGCGGCACAGCTCGGCGCCGATGGAGCCACCCGCGCCGGTGACCATCACCGTACGCCCGCCCAGCCAGCCGCGGATCAGCTTCCAGTCCGGCGTCACCGGCTTGCGGCCCAGCAGGTCCTCGATGGCCACTTCCTTGAGTTCGCCCGGCAGCGCCTGCCCTTCCAGCACGTCGGTCAGGCGCGGGACGGTGCGGAACGGCAGCCCCGTGCGCTCGCAGATGGACACCGCCCGCTGCATCCCCGCCGCATCCAGCGACGGCATGGCGATGACCAGCATGCCGGCCGCGACCTCCTTGGCCACGGTGGGGGCGTCCTCCAGCCGGCCCAGCACGGGCAGGCCCTGCAGGTGCGAGCCCTTGAGCTTGGGGGAATCGTCGAGGAAGCCCACCGGCTGGTAGGCGCCCGAGCGCCGCAGGTCGCGCACCAGCGCCTCGCCGGCGCGGCCCGCGCCCAGGATCAGCACGCGCCGCAGCACGAAGTCGCCGCGGCCGACGTGGTAGTCCTTCCACACCCGGTACAGCAGGCGCGGCATGCCCAGCAGCACGGTCAGCGCCAGCGGATAGAGCACCAGCGCGGTCCGCGGCACGGCCTCGAGGCGGTTGTAGATGGCCAGGCCCAGCACGATGGCCAGCAGGCCGAACAGGCTGGCCTTGAGGATGTTCCACAGATCCGGGACGCTGGCGAAGCGCCAGATGCCGCGGTACAGGCCGACCTTCCAGAACACCAGCGCCTGGGCGGCCATCACCACCGCCAGCGTCGGTGCGGGCTCGGTCCAGTCGTAGCTCTCGTGCTGGGTGGCGTAGCGCAGCACGTTCAACAGCTGCCAGCAGACCAGCACCATGAGCAGGTCATGGGCGACCACTGCAATTCGGGGGAGTACGGCCGGGAGCTTGCTCCAGGATTTCATCCGCTAGACATTCCGTCGGTTCGGGTGAGCCGGCGCAGCACGAGCCATCCCAGGCCCGCCATCGCCAGCCATGAGACCGCGCCTCCCCCGGCAGGCAACGGTCCGGCTCCATGCAATGCGGACGCAAGGATAGCAGCCACAATGCTGAACAGGGCGTAGCTGGACGTCACGAAGACATGGCTGCGTCCAGCCCTTACCCACCTCTGGTACACGTGCGACAGGTGCGGCAACCACCAGCGCTCGCCTGCAAGGATGCGCGCTGCCAGGGTCAACGATGCGTCAACGAGGAAGGCCGATAGCGGCAGCAGCAGCAACATCGCATCGGCCGGCCCGCGCTGCCCGGCCGCCGCCAGCATCACCACCACCGCCAGCGCATAGCCCAGCGTGCCGCTGCCCACGTCGCCGAGGAAGATGCGCGCGCGCGGGAAATTGAACGGCAGGAAGCCCGCGCACGCCGCCGCCAGCGCCCAGCCCGCGGGCGCGGCCGCAGGCATGGACAGATGGGCCAGCGCGAGGGCGGCGATGGCCGCCTGGGTGGTGGCCAGGCCGTCGATGCCGTCCATGAAGTTCCAGACGTTGACCAGCACCGGGACCGCGACCAGGGCAAGGACCGCGATCGCCACGTCGGCACCGCAAAGGTGGAAGCCGCAGGCCAGCACCGCCCCGGCCAGCCATTGCACGCCCAGCCGCAGCCACGGCGACAGCGGGCGATGGTCGTCGAGCCAGCCGATGCCGGCCACCAGCACCAGTCCGGCGGCGAACCCCGCCACGCCCGGCCACGGCGCCAGCCCCGTCGCGGCGGCCAGCGCGGCCGCGACCAGCAGGGCCACCGCGATGCCCAGGCCGCCGCCGCGCGGCGTGGGCAGGGTGTGGCTGCGTCGCTCGCCGGGCTGGTCGATCAGCCGGCGACGCGCATAGCGCAGGGTGAGCCACGTGGCGCCCGCCGCCACCGCCGCCAGCCCCGGCAACCAGGCCAGGAGCGGCATCAGACCACCGCGTAGTTCAGCAGCGGCTTGACCGTGCCCCACTCCTTGCAGCTGGGGCATTGCCAGTGGTGGGTGCGGGCGCCGAACCCGCAGCGGGTGCAGCGGTAGCTGGGATTGCGCACCAGCAACTGGTCGGTGATGTGCTTGAGGTCGTGCAGCGTGGCGGTGCTGTCGGCGCCGACCGCCAGGGTCAGGTCGATCAGCGCGGCCTCGCCGCGCACCGAGGGGCGGTCCTTGAGCTGGCGCCCGAGGTAGTCGCGCGCGGCCTTGGCGCCTTCCTGCGCCTCGATCAGCCGGGTGAGCGCGAGCACCGGGGCGATGCCGCGGTAGTGCTCGCTCATCTCGGCCAGGAACGCACGGGCGCCGGCACTGTCGCCCACCTGCTGGTAGCAGGCCAGCAGGCCCGGCAGCAGCTCGGGCAGGTAGTCGGGGTCGTGCCGGGCGGCGCGCTCGAAGGCGCGGATGGCCGCCTCCGGGTTGCGCCCATCGGCCTCGATGCGTCCCTCCAGGATGCCCGCGCGCACGCAGCCGGCGTCGGCCTGGTAGGCGCGCGCGATGGCGGCGCGCGCGCCGTCCAGGTCGCCGTTGGCGCGGTGGCGATCGGCCAGCTCGCACTCGAACTGCGCGATGAGCCTGCCCATCGGCTCGCCGGTGACTTCCTCGTAGCGCGTGGCGTTGTCGATCGCCTTCTCCCAGTCGCGCTCGGCCTGGTAGATGCCGATCAGATGCCGCAGCGCCTGCGGCGCGCGCTGGTCGATGCGCGCCAGGTCGGTGAACACGGTCTCGGCGCGGTCCAGCAGGCCGGACTTCATGTAGTCCTCGCCCAGCGCCAGCAGCGCCTGCACGCGCTGCGCATCGCTCAGGTCGCCGCGCTGCACCAGCCCCTGGTGCAGGCGGATCGCGCGGTCCACCTCGCCGCGCCGGCGGAACAGGTGGCCGAGCGCGACCTGGGTCTCGAAGGTTTCCTTGTCCAGCTCGGCGATGTGCAGGAACAGCTCGATGGCCTTGTCCGGCTGCTCGTTGAGCAGGTAGTTCAGGCCACGGAAGTAGGTGCTGGAGAGGCGGCTGACCTGGGTGTCGCCGTGGCGTTGCCCGCCGCGCCGCCCCACCACCCAGCCGCTGAGCGCGGCCAGCGGCAGGAACAGGAAGAACCAGAACCACTCGTTGAGGAATTCCATGCGCTCAGGTTCCTTGCCCGTGCCCGGGAGGGGGGGCCGTCGTGGGAGTGGCGTCCGTCGCGGCGCGCTGCGCGCGACGCAGCCGGGCCTGCAGCGGAATGACGGTGGTGGCCACCACCAGGCCACCGCCGAGCAGGACGCCGGCCAGGAGGGCGACCACGAGGGCGATGCCCGAGGTGGTCACCACCTCGGCCACGCCGAAATCGATCAGGATGCGCTGCGAGTTGAGCGACCCGACCACCAGCCCCGCGACCAGGAAAGCCACGAGAACCAGCAGGCGAAGGATGTTCATGATCCCGGTCTCCGGCGACGGCCACCGGCAAGCTTAGCCGACGGCGGGCGGATGGCGGGAGCGGGCCCCGCGGGCCTCAGGCGGCGTCCTGGGGCTCGGCCGGGGCCGGCACCACGTCGCTGACCTTCTCGCGCAGTTCCTTGCCCGGCTTGAAGTGCGGGACGTACTTGCCGGGCAGCGCCACCGAATCCCCGGTCTTGGGGTTGCGGCCCAGCCGCGGCGGCCGGTAGTGCAGCGAGAAGCTGCCGAAGCCGCGGATCTCGATGCGATCGCCCGAGGCCAGCGAGCCGGCCATCATCTCCAGCAGCGACTTGACGGCGAGGTCGACGTCCTCTGCCTTCAGGTGCGACTGACGCCGGGCCAGTATCTCGATCAGTTCAGACTTGGTCATCGCGGACGATTGGGACGGGCCTGATACGCCGCGGCGGCCCGGAGGACCGGGCCGCCGCGGTGCCACTCGCGGTTACGGCTTACTCGGACTTGCCGCCGAGCTGCTCGCGCAGCAGCGCGCCCAGCTTGGTGGTGCCGCCGGCCGCCGACTGGTACTCCTCGAGCACCTCGCGCATCTCGGCGTCGTCCTTGGCCTTGATCGACAGCTGCAGGGTACGGCCCTTGCGGTCCATGCCCACGAACTTGGCCTCGATGCGGTCGCCGACCTTCAGGTGCTGGCTGGCGTCGTCCACGCGCTCGTTGCTGATGTCGCGCGCGGACACGTAGCCCTCGATGCCGTCGGCCAACTCGATGACGGCGCCCTTGGCGTCGACTTCCTTCACCGTGCCCTCGACCTTGGAGCCCTTCGGGTGCGCGGCCATGAACTGGCCGAACGGATCCTGCTCCATCTGCTTCAGGCCCAGGCTGATGCGCTCGCGCTCCGGGTCCACGGCCAGCACGACGGCGTCGAGCGTGTCGCCCTTCTTGAAGTTGCGCAGCACGTCCTCGCCGGTGGTGTTCCAGCTGATGTCGGACAGGTGCACCAGGCCGTCGATGCCGCCCTCCAGGCCGATGAAGATGCCGAAGTCGGTGATCGACTTGATCTGGCCGGTGACCTTGTCGCCCTTCTTGTGGATGGCGGCGAAGGTCTCCCACGGGTTGGCCGCGACCTGCTTCATGCCCAGCGAGATGCGGCGACGCTCCTCGTCCACGTCCAGGACCATGACCTCGACCTCGTCGCCGACCTGCACGACCTTGGACGGGTTGACGTTCTTGTTGGTCCAGTCCATCTCCGAGACGTGCACCAGCCCCTCGACGCCCGGCTCGATCTCGACGAACGCGCCGTAGTCGGTGACGTTGGAGACCTTGCCGAACACGCGGCTGTTGGCCGGGTAGCGGCGGGAGATGTTGTCCCACGGATCCTCGCCCAGCTGCTTCAGGCCCAGCGAGACGCGGTTGCGCTCGCGGTCGAACTTCAGCACGCGCACGTCCAGCTCGTCGCCGACGTTGACCACCTCGGACGGATGGCGCACGCGCTTCCAGGCCATGTCGGTGATGTGCAGCAGGCCGTCGATGCCGCCCAGGTCGACGAACGCGCCGTAGTCGGTCAGGTTCTTGACCACGCCCTTCAGCACGGCGCCTTCCTGCAGCTTCTCCATCAGCTGCTCGCGCTCCTCGGAGTGCTCGCTCTCGACCACCGCGCGGCGGGAGACGACCACGTTGTTGCGCTTGCGGTCCAGCTTGATGAGCTTGAACTCCAGCTCCTTGCCTTCCAGGTACGCCGGGTCGCGCACCGGGCGCACGTCGACCAGCGAGCCCGGCAGGAACGCGCGGACGTCCTTGATGTCGACGGTGAAGCCGCCCTTGACCTTGCCGCTGATGCGGCCGGTGATGGTCTCGTTCTTCTCCAGGGCTTCTTCCAGCTCGTCCCAGACCATGGCGCGCTTGGCCTTCTCGCGCGACAGCACGGTCTCGCCGAAGCCGTTCTCGATCGAGTCGAGCGCGACCTTGACCTGGTCGCCCACGCCCACGTCGATCTCGCCGGCGTCGTTCCGGAACTGCTCGATCGGCACGATGCCTTCGGACTTCAGGCCGGCGTTGATCACCACCACGTCGCCGCGGACTTCCACGACGGTACCGGTGACGATGGCGCCCGGCTTCAGCTTGGCCAGGTGGGTCTGGCTCTGTTCGAACAGCTCGGCAAAAGATTCGGTCATTAGTTGGTTACTCGGTTGAACACACGGACGGAAGCCGGCGATGCCGTGCTCCGCCCCCCTGTCGGGCCGCGCGGGCCCTGTGTGGTTGGTGGGAAAACCGCCGCGGTCGTCCGCGACGGGGCTGTTCTGCTGCGCTCGATGCTCAGCCGGCGCGTGCCGGCACCAGGGCCAGCACGCGGCCGACGACCTCGTCGATGGACAGGCCGGTGGTGTCGATGGATACGGCGTCTTCGGCCGGCTTCAACGGCGCCACCGCGCGCTGGGCATCGCGGGCGTCGCGGGCGAGGATCTCCCGCAGCAGACCGTCAAATGTAACCGAAACCCCTTTTTCCTTCAACTGGTTATGGCGGCGGCGGGCGCGCTCCTCGGCGCTGGCGGTCAGGAACACCTTCACCGGGGCATCCGGGAAGATGACCGTGCCCATGTCGCGGCCGTCGGCCACCAGGCCCGGCTCGCGCCGGAAGGCGCGCTGCCGGTCCTTCAGGGCCGAGCGCACCTCGGGGATGGCGGCGATGGCCGAGGCCACGGCCCCGGTGGTCTCCAGCCGCAGCTCGGCGGTGGCGTCGGCGCCGTTGACCAGCACCCGCAGGCCCTCCGG
>DASRYN010000144.1:0-7048 GCA_035687185.1 Pseudoxanthomonas sp.
CCGGACGCCTACCGCGCGCGCCTGGCCGAGGCCGGCATCGCGGCCGGGATGGACCCGCGCCTGCCCGACGCGCTGCGCCTGGACCTGCCGGTGCCGGTGGCCGCGCTGCCCGGGTTCGACGAGGGCCTGGTCGCGGTGCAGGACGGCTCCGCGCAGCAGGCGGCCGACGCACTCGCCCCCGAGCCGGGCGCGCGCGTGCTGGACGCCTGCGCCGCGCCCGGCGGCAAGGCGGCGCACCTGCTCGAGCGCGACCGCGAGCTGGAACTGCTGGGTCTGGACGTGGACCCGCGGCGCCTGGCCCGGGTCGAGGACAACCTGCGCCGGGCCGGCCTGCTGGACGGCGCCCCGGGCCGGGTGCAGCTGCGCCCGGCCGACGCCACCACCCCGGCGCTGTGGTGGGACGGTTTCACCTTCGACGCCGTGCTGCTGGACGCACCGTGCTCGGCCACCGGGGTGGTGCGCCGCCAGCCGGACATCCTGCTGCACCGGCGGGCGGCCGACCTGCCGCCGCTGCTGGCGCTGCAGGCGCGGCTGCTGGACGCCGCGTGGCCGCTGCTGCGGCCCGGCGGCGTGCTGCTGTACGCCACCTGCTCGATCCTGCCGGAAGAGAACGCGGGCCAGGTCGAGGCCTTCCTGGCACGCACCCCCGACGCGGCGGCCGAGCCGCTGCCGGCCACCTTCGGCCACCCCGCCGGGCCGGGCCGCCAGCGCCTGACCGGCGAGGACGGGATGGACGGTTTCTTCTACGCCAGGCTGCGCAAGAACGCCTGAGCCCCGGCTATCATCGCCGCCGATGCGCTCCCCCCTCACGTCCCCGTCCGCGCGCGACGCGGCGCTGCTGTTTCTGGTGGCCCTGCTCGTGCTCGGCGCGGGCCTGGGGCTGCGCGACCCGTGGCCGGCCGACGAGCCGCGCTTCGCCCTGGTCGCCAAGCAGATGGTGGAAAGCGGCGACTGGCTGTTCCCGCACCGCGGCACCGAGCTGTACTCGGACAAGCCGCCGATGCTGATGTGGCTGCAGGCCACGTTCTACACCCTGCTGGGCGAGTGGCGCGTGGCCTTCCTGCTGCCCTCGCTGCTGGCCGCGCTGGGCACGCTGTGGTGCGTGTACGACCTCGGCCGCCGGCTGTGGACGCGGCGCGTGGGCCTGTACGCGGCCTGGGCGCTGCTGTTCGCGTTCCAGTTCACCTGGCAATCGAAGAAGGCGCAGATCGATCCGCTGGTCACCTTCTTCATCACCCTGGCCAACTACGGCCTGCTGCGGCACCTGCTGCTGGGGCCGGCCTGGCGCTGGTGGACGCTGGGCTGGTTCGCCGCAGGCATCGGCACCATCACCAAGGGCGTGGGCGCGCTGGCGCTGCTGATGCTGCTGCCGGCCGCGATCGCGTCCTGGCGCGGCTGGCCGCGGGTGCGGGTGCACGCGCGCGACCCGCGCTTCTGGCTCGGGCCGCTGGCGTTCCTGGTGGCGGTCGGGCTGTGGCTGGTGCCGGTGGTGACGGCGGCCCTGTCCAAGAACCTGCCCGAATACCGCGCCTACCTCGACGACATCCTGTTCCGGCAGACCGCCAAGCGCTACGCGCAGTCGTGGGATCACCACCAGCCGCCGTGGTACCACCTCGGGGTCATTGCGACCATGTGGATCCCGCCGGCGCTGGCGCTGCCGTGGGCGCTGCCGGCGTGGTGGCGGCGGCTGAAGCGGCGCGATCCGCGCTACCTGCTGCCGCTGGCGTGGTGGGCGCTGATCCTGGTGTTCTTCTCCATTCCCGACGGCAAGCGCGACGTCTACATCATGCCGGCGCTGCCGCTGATGTGCCTGGCACTGGCGCCGCTGCTGCCGGGCCTGCTGCGCCGCGCCTGGGCGCGCGGGGTGCTGCTGGCGCTGGCCGCCTTCGTGGCGCTGCTGTTCGTCGGCGGCGGCTGGTCCGTGCTCGGCGGCGACGGCTCGCTGGTGGAGCGCCTGCGCGATCAGCGCGGCCTGGACCCGGGCGGCATCCGCGCCGGCGGCTGGATGCTGCTGGCCATCGGCGTCTGGGGCCTGGGCTGCGTGCTGGCCTTCCGCCGCCGCGCGGTCACCGCGCTGTTCGCCACCCTGGCGGGGCTGTGGGTGCTGTTCGGCCTGGTCGGCTACCGCGTGCTCAACGACGCCAGTTCCGCCCGCGGGGTGATGGGCGACGTGGGCCGGCGGATCGGCCCGGACGCCGAGCTGGGCCTGGTGGCGTGGAAGGAACAGAACCTGCTGATGGCCGACCGCCCGGCGGCGACCTTCGGCTTCAAGGTGGCGTGGGAGGAGCAGCTGCGGCGGGCGGTGGCCTGGCAGGCGCAGGCGCCGCAGCGGCGCTGGCTGCTGGTGCAGGAGGACGCGCTGGAAGCCTGCATCGACCGCGCCCGGATCGAACTCGGCGGCATCTCCAACCGGCGCCGCTGGTGGCTGGTGCCGGCGGCGGCCGTGGACGGCCAGTGCCACCCCAGCGAAGCCGAGCGCGCGGCCGCCGCCGCGCGCCAGGCCGAAGACATCGACGGCTAGGAAGGCCGGCTCAGGCGCGGTTCCGGCTGCGCACCGGAACATCGCCGGCGGTCGGAAACCCGAGGAACGAGGCTTGGAAGAACGGAGCGACGCCGGGGCGTCCCGGTTGCGGTGGGCGCGGGCGTGCGCCGGGCTGGGGCTGTGGTGCCTGGGCGCGCTGACCCTGGCCATGCCCAAGGGCCTGCTGCCCTTCGGCCTGCTGCTGCTGCTGTCCACCCTGCTGGTGCCGCGGCGCTTGCTGGCCGGCGCCCGCGAACTGGGCGCGCCGCTGGCGGCGGTCGCGGCCGCGGCGGTGTTCGCGCTGGGCGTGGTCTTCGTTTCCAGCTGGGTGCTGGGCCTGGAACCGGGCGAGGTGGAGAGCCGCGACCGCGTCCTGGTGCTGCCCTGGGCGATGGCGTGGGCCTACGTGCTGCAACCCTCGCGCACCCTGCTCTGGCGCGGCGCCATCTGCGGCCTGGCCGCCGCGGCGGTGGTGGCGCTGGTGCAGGTGCTCGCCGGCGCCGAGCGCGCTTCCGGCTGGGGCAACGCCATCGTCTTCGCCGACGTGGTCCTGCTGCTGATGGTGCTGGCGGTGTTCTGCCGTCCGGCGCGCAGCTGGCGCTGGGCCGCGCTGGGTCTGGTCCTGGGCACCGTGGCCATCCTGCTCAGCGGCACCCGGGGCACGTGGCCGGGGTTGCTGCTGCTGCTCGCGGCGATGGTGCTGGGCAGCGGCTGGCGCAGCCGTCGGAGCCGGCTGCTGGTGCTGGGCGCCACCGTGGCCGGGCTGGTCGCTCTGGTCTCCGCGGTGCCCGGGATGACCGAGCGCACGCGCCTGGACGAACTGCAGCAGGACATCGCCCGCATCGATCGCGGCGACCACGATTCCTCGGCCGGCGCGCGGCTGGAGCGGCTGCAGATCGCCGCCCGCGCCTTCGGCGAGCATCCCTGGACCGGCGTCGGGTTCGCCCACTTCGACCGGGCGATGGAACAGCTGCCCGAGTGCCGCCGGACCCCGCCGGCCGAACGCTGCCACCTGGGCCACGCGCACAACGACCTGGCCGAATGGGCGGCGACCATGGGCATCCCCGGCATCCTCGCCCTGGCCGGGCTGTACGGCATCCCGCTGTGGCTGTTCGTGCGCCTGTGGCGGCGCACGCCGCGGCCGCCGAACCTGCGCGGCGCGGCGCTGGCCGGCATGGCCTTCGTGGTGGCCTTCGTCAGCTGCGGCCTGACCCAGTCGATGTTCGCCCACCAGACCACCACCAGCGTCTACGCCGCCCTGGCCGGCATCCTGCTCGGGCTGGCGGTGCGGGAGGCGCAGGCGGGGCAGGCCACGGGCCAGCCCGCGCGGCCGGCATCGGGCGTCCGCATGGCCAGGTGAAAGCCACGGCGGATGCATGCACAATGGGGCCACCCGCGGCAGGGACGCCGTAGGGAGCGTCCGGCGGCCACGCCGGCGCCTGCACCAGGGATGGAGGATGCAGCGGCATGCATGGAACGCAGAAACCGCGCCGCGGGCGCGGATGCTGGCTGGCATGGCTGGTGGCCCTGCCCGCGATGGCGGCGGGCCAGGCCCCGCCCGGCGGGGATGCGACGGCCGAACGGATCCAGCAACAGGAACTGCTGCGCCAGCAGGAGCGCGAACGCGCGCTGCGGCAACGCGAGGAGAGCGGGACGGACCTCCGCCTGGAGCGTCCGCAGGCGGACGCCGCCGCGCGGCTTCCCGCCGGGGAGAGCCCGTGCTTCGTGATCGAACGCATCGAACTGGCCGGCGACCAGGCCGGACGCTTCGACTGGGCGCTGGCCGCCGCCGATCCGGCGGATGATCCGGCCAGCGGTCGCTGCCTTGGCACGGCGGGCGTCAACCTGACCCTGCGCCGGGTGCAGAACGCGGTCATCGCGCGCGGCTTCGTCACCACCCGGGTGGTCGCCGCGCCGCAGGACCTCAAGGCGGGCACGCTGACCCTGACCCTGGTTCCCGGGCGCGTGCGCGCGGTCCGCTTCGCCGAGCCGGGCACGCGCGCCACGGCCTGGAACGCGGTGCCGGTCGCGGCGGGCGGGCTGCTTAACCTGCGCGACGTCGAGCAGGCACTGGAGAACTTCAAGCGCCTGCCGACCGTGGAGGCGGACATCCGCATCCTTCCTGCCGACGCGCCGGACGCCACGCCCGGCGACAGCGACCTGCTGGTCTCGTGGCGCCAGTCGCGGCCGTACCGCATTGGCTTGAGCCTGGACGACTCCGGCAGCGAGGACACGGGCCGCTACCAGGCCGGGCTGACCGTCGCGCTCGATCATCTGGCGCGCGCCAACGACCTGGCCTACGTCCACCTCGGTCGTGACGTGGCCGGCAGCGACGGCGGCGGCACCGACAGCTGGACGGCGCACTACAGCCTGCCCTTCGGCTACTGGCAGGCCGGGGTGACGGCCAGCGCCTACGAATACCGGCAGGTGGTGCCTGGCCACACCGTGGACTACCTCTACAGCGGCCGCAGCCGCAACGCCGAGGCCAGACTCTCGCGCATGCTCTATCGCGATGGCGTGCGCAAGCTGGGCGCGCATGCGCGCGGCTGGCTGCGCCGCTCGCGCAACTACATCGAGGATGCCGAGGTCGAGGTGCAGCGCAGGCGCATGGGCGGCTGGGAACTGGGCCTGGACTACCACCAGTTCCTCGGCGCGGGCTCGCTGCAGGCGGATCTGGCCTATCGGCGAGGCACCGGCGCCTTCGACGCGCTGCACGCGCCGGAGGAAGCCTACGGCGAGGGCACCTCGCGCCTGCGTGCGTTCGAAGCCGACGTGCGGCTGTCGGTGCCGTTCGCGCTCGCCGGCCGGCGCCTGCGCTACAGCGGCGCATGGCGCGCGCAATGGAACCGGACGCCGCTGGTGCCGCAGGACCGTTTCGCCATCGGCGGCCGCTACACGGTCCGCGGCTTCGACGGCGAAACCGCGTTGACCGGCGACCGTGGCTGGTTGCTGCGCAACGAGCTGTCGCTGGCGCTGGGGGCATCGCAGGAAGGCTACGTGGGCCTCGACTACGGGCGCGTGGGCGGGCCCTCGAGCCGGCTGCTCACCGGCGACAGCCTCGCCGGCGCGGTCCTCGGCTGGCGCGGCGGATACCGCGCATGGACGTGGGACGTGTTCGTCGGCACCGCGCTGCACCGGCCCGAAGGGTTTGACGGCGGCGTGGTGTCCGGCTTCCAGCTGGGGTGGTCCTACTGACGCCACCGGCTCGCTCTGTCTGGGAATGGAATCTGGGACATGAACAAGCACCTGTACCGCATTGTCTTCAACCGCTGCCTGGGCCTGTTGCAGGTGGCCTCCGAACGGGCCAGCTCGGCCGTGGGCGCGGCACCCGCCGCTGGCCGCGGCGACGTGCTGGCGACGGTTCGTCCGCTGCGCTTCGCCCTTTGGCTGTTGCTCGGCCTCGTCGGCTGGCTGCCGCAGGCGCAGGGCCAGGTGGTGGCCGATCCGGTGGCGCCGGGCGACCGCCATCCGACCGTTCTGCGCACGCCGTCCGGCGTGCCGGTGGTCAACATCCGCACGCCGAGCGCACGCGGGGTATCGCGCAACGCCTACCGGCAGTTCGACGTCGGCCCCGAGGGCGTGATCCTCAACAATGCGCGCGCCGGCGCGGCCACCGTGCTCGGCGGCCCGGTGCAGGGGAATCCGTGGCTGGCCGCGGGCACGGCGCGGATCATCCTCAACGAGGTCAATTCGGCCGATCCGAGCCACCTGCGCGGCTACGTGGAGGTGGCCGGCGACCGCGCCGAGGTGGTCATCGCCAACCCGGCGGGCATCAGCTGCGACGGCTGCGGCTTCATCAACGCCAGCCGCGCCACGCTCGCCACCGGCACCGCCATCGTGGAGGACGGTGGCCTGCGCGGTTACCGCGTGCAGGACGGCACCATTCGCGTCGAAGGCCTCGGCATGGACGGGCGCGGCACCGACTACACCGCGCTGATCGCGCGCTCGGTGCAGGTCAACGCCGGACTCTGGGCGCAGCGCCTGGAGGTGACCACCGGCAGCAACCTGGTCGATGCCGGCACCGGCCGGGCCGAGGCGCTCGCAGCCCGGGAAGCCGGGAGCGCGACCCCCGCGTTCGCGCTGGACGTCGGTGCGCTGGGTGGCATGTACGCCGGCCGGATCGCGCTGGTCGGAACCGAGCACGGCGTGGGCGTGCGCAATGCCGGCGACATCGGCGCCCACGCCGGCGACCTGGTGGTGACCGTGGACGGCCGGCTGGAGAACAGCGGCGCGATGCAGTCGCTGCACGACACCCGGCTCGCCGCCGGCGAGGTGGCGAACGCGGGTACCATCAGCGCCGAGCACGCATTGCGCGTGGATGCCGGCGCGGCGCTGGACAACAGCGGCGGCGTGCTGACCGCACGGCAGCTGGAGGCGGACGCCGGAACGCTGCGCAACCGCGGCGGCTCGATCGTGCAGACCGGTGCGCAGGACCTTGCGCTACAGGCCGGCGCGCTGAGCAACCGCGATGGCGGGCGCATCGGCGTCGCGCCCGATGCGCCCGCGGGGCAGGTGCCGGGTCCCGGC
>DASRYN010000145.1:0-4569 GCA_035687185.1 Pseudoxanthomonas sp.
GCCGCGTGCCGGCCCACACCGTGCCCGCCGCATCCACGGCGATCGCGCGCACGTGGCCGCTCGGCACGCCGTCGGCCTGTCCGTACCGCCGCAGCAGCCGCCCCTCGCGCAGGCGCACCACGCCGTCGGCGAAGGTGCCGACCCACAGGTCGCCGGCGCGGTCCTCGGCCAGGCTCAGCACCGAGGGCAGGTCGCCGCTGCCGGTGGCCACGTGCACCGCGGCGATGCGGCCGCCGTCCATGCGGTCCAGCCCGCCGCCGCCGCCGATCCACAGCCGCCCCGCGCGGTCCTCCAGCAGCGCGCGCACGTAGTCGCCACCCAGGCCATCGCGGCGCGTGTAGCCGCTGAACAGCGTCTCCCGCAGCCGGAACAGGCCGCCGTTGGTGCCGACCCAGATGCTCCCCTCGGCGTCCTCCAGCAGGCTGACGATGCGCCCGTAGGGCAGCACCTCGCCCGGCGGCATGCGCTCGACGCCGTGCGCGCCGATGCGCGCCAAACCGCGGTTCTCGGTGCCCAGCCAGAGGTCGCCGTTGCGGTCCTGGAGCATCGCGGTGAAGTGGCCCAGGCCCGGCAGCCGGTGCACCGGCACCGCCTGTGGCACGCCGCGGGCGTCCTCGTCGATGCGGTAGATGCCCTCGCCCGCGGCCACCCACAGCGTGCCGTCCGGCGCCAGGTAGGGCCAGGCCAGGCCGGCGGGCAGGCCGAAGCGCGCCGGCGCCCGCTGCCAGCGGCCATCCGCGTCGCGCAGCACCAGCCCTTCGAGGGTGCCGACCCACATCCGCCCGCGCGCGTCGATGGCCATGCGCGGGTAGCTGGCCGGCAGCGGCACGTCGCCCGGGGGCGGCTGGTAGGAGAAGCGCCCGTCCGGCGCCACCCGGCCCAGGCCGTGGCCCTCGAACAGCAGCCACAGGTTGCCCTCGCGGTCCATGGCCATGGCGTGGATCAGCGCCTGCGGCCAGTCCGGCGTGCGCTCCCAGAAGCGCCATTGCCCGTCGGCCGATTGCCGGCCCAGGTTGCCGCGCGAATCGCTCAGCCACAGCGCGCCGTCGGGGGCCACGTACAGCGAGCCGACGCCGTTGTCGCGCAACGCCGGCCGCGTGCCGCGGCCGAAGGCGACGAACTCCACGCCGTTGTAGCGCACCGCGCCTTCCCAGGTGGCGAACCACAGGTAGCCCTGCGGCGTCTGCGCGATGTCGCGCAGCGAGTTGTGCGGCAGGCCGTTGCGCGAGGTCCAGGCGTCGACCACGTAGTCGCGCAGCGGCGGGGGCCCGGCGGGCGCGGCGGGCGCGGCGGGCGCCGACATCGCCAGCAGCAGCGCCAGCACGGCGGCGCAGGCCGCCAGCCAGCGACCCGGCGCGGCCGATGCCTTCCCCCTGGCGCCCCCGCCCATGGCCCGGTCGCGGCTCAGCCCCGCTGCCGGACGGCCTCGAACAGGCACACGCCCGCGGCCACCGACACGTTGAGGCTCTCGATGTCGCCGGGCATGGGGATGCGCACCAGCGCGTCGCAGTGCTCGCGGGTCAGCCGGCGCAAGCCCTCGGCCTCGCCGCCGAGCACCAGCGCCACGTTGCCGCGCAGGTCCAGGCCGTACAGCGAGGGACCGGCCTCGCCGGCCAGCCCGTAGATCCAGACCCCCAGCTTCTGCAGCTCGCGCAGGGTGCGCGAGAGGTTGGTCACCGCCACCACCGGCAGGCGGTCGGCGGCGCCGGCGGAGGTCTTGCGCACCGTCGCGTTCACCGGCGCGGACTTGTCCTTGGGGATCACCACCGCGGTGGCGCCCGCCGCCGCGGCGCTGCGCAGGCACGCGCCGAGGTTGTGCGGGTCCTGCACGCCGTCGAGCACCAGCAGCAGCGCCCGGCCGCCGGCGGCCTCGACCAGCCCCGCCAGCTCGTTCTCGCCCCAGGTGCGCGCGGCGGCGTAGCGCGCGGCCACACCCTGGTGGCGGACGCTGCCGCCGATGCCGTCCAGCGCCTGTGCGGCCACGCGGCGCACCTCGATCCCGCGCCGGCGCGCCTGCTCCTCGATCTCCACCAGGCGCGGGTTGCGGGTGCCGGACTCGACCAGCACCTCGCGCACGTGCTCGGCGTCGTTCTCGATGGCCGACGCCACCGCGTTGACGCCCACCACCCACTGGTTCTGCTTGCTCATGCGACGGCGTCCCGGGAACAGGCCGCCATTGTAAGCGCGGCGCCATCGCCGGGTTGCAGGAAGCCGCGTCGCCGGCGGCGGACGCCGGCCGCACGGCCCGGCGGCGGCGGGTCGCCGCCTCCTGCGGAAGAAGGCGGCGGCCCCGGCGCGGCCGGGCTAGCGCTTGGAGCGCCGCTTCGGCTGCCCGCGCGGCGGGGGCGGGTTCGGCGCGCCGTCCTCGGCCAGGCGGAAGTCGATGCGGCGGTCCTCCACGCTGGCCTTGAGCACCAGGATGCGCAGCCGGTCGCCCAGGCGGAACTCGCGGCCGCGGCGTTCGCCGGTCAGGGTCTTCCTGATCGGGTCGAAATGGTAGTAGTCGTGCGGGAGCTGGGTCACGTGCACCAGGCCGGTGACCTTGGAATCCACCAGTTCCACGAACAGGCCGAAGCTGGTCACGCCGCTGACCACGCCGTCGAACTGGCTGCCCACGTGTTTCTCCATCCACGCGGCGCGGTAGCGCTCGTCGACCTCGCGCTCGGCCTCGTCGGCGCGCCGCTCGCGCTCGGAGCACTGCAGCGCCAGGGCCGCCATGTCCCCGCCCGAATAGCGGTAGTCCGCGGCCTTGCCGCCGCGCAGCGCGTGCTTGATCGCGCGATGCACCAGCAGGTCCGGGTAGCGGCGGATGGGCGAGGTGAAGTGCGCGTACGCCTCCAGCGCCAGGCCGAAGTGGCCCAGGTTCTCCGGCGAGTACACCGCCAGGCTCTGGCTGCGCAGCAGCACCGACTCCAGCAGCGCCGCATCGGCGCGGTCGCGGACCTTCTTCAGCAGCTGGGTGAAGTCGCGCGGCTCGACCTTGGACCAGGGCGGCATGCGCAGGCCGAACTCCTGCAGGAACTCCAGCAGGTCGGCGTACTTGGCCTCCGGCGGGCGCTCGTGGATGCGGTACGGCGCCGGGATCTTCCTGCGGATCAGGAAGCGCGCGGCCTCGACGTTGGCCGCAATCATGCACTCCTCGATCAGCTTGTGCGCGTCGTTGCGCGGCAGCATCCCGGCCTGCACCACTTCCCCCTCGCGGCCGATGACGAAGCGCACCTCGGAGGTTTCGAACTCGATGGCGCCGCGCCGCTGGCGCGCCTGCGCCAGCACCTGGTACAGCTGGTGCAGCCGCTCGACCTGCGGCAACAGCGCGCCGATCTGCGCGCGCGCCTCCGGGTCGTTCTCGCCCACCGCCCTCCACACCTGGGTGTAGGTCAGGCGCGCGTGCGAGTTCATCACCGCCTCGTAGAACCGCGAGCGGGTGACCTGGCCCTCGCGGTCCACCTGCATGTCGCAGACGAAGCAGAAGCGGTCGACCTTCGGGTTCAGCGAGCAGATGCCGTTGGACAGCGTCTCCGGCAGCATCGGCACCACGAAGCCGGGGAAGTACACCGAAGTGGCGCGGCGCTGTGCCTCCTCGTCCAGCGCGCTGCCCGGCGTGACGTAGTGCGAGACGTCGGCGATGGCCACCACCAGGCGGAAGCCGCCGCGGTTGGGCTCGCACCACACCGCGTCGTCGAAGTCCTTGGCGTCCTCGCCGTCGATGGTCACCAGCGGCATCGCGCGCAGGTCCACGCGCTCGCCGATGCTGCCGGGCTCGACCTCCAGCGGCACCGCCGCGGCCTGGTCCAGCACCGGCCGCGGGAACTCGTGCGGCAGGTCGTGGCCGTGGATGGCCGCCTCGACCACCAGCGACGGGGTGAGCCGGTCGCCGAGCACGGCCACGACGCGGCCGATGGGCGGTCGCCTCGCGTCGGGCGGCTGCACCAGCTCGCACACCACCAGCTGGCCCTCGCGCGCGCCGCCGGTGGCGTCCGGCGGCACCTGCACGTTGCGCTGCACGCGCTTGTCGTCGGGCACCACGAAGCTGATGCCGGCCTCGGTGCCGAAGCGGCCGATCAGCCGGGTCAGGCGCCGCTCCAGCACGCGGGCGATGCTGCCCTCGCGGCGCCCGCGCCGGTCGATGCCGGTGACGTTGGCCAGCACGCGGTCGCCGTGCATGACCTTGCGCATCTCGAACGGCGGCAGGAACAGGTCGTCGCCGCCGGCCTCCGGGCGCAGGAAGCCGAAGCCGTCGGGGTTGGCGATCACCGTGCCCGGGATCAGGTCGGTGTGCTCCACCGGGGCGAAGCCGCCGCGGCGGTTCTGCACCAGCTGGCCGTCGCGGACCATCGCGCCCAGGCGCTTGGACAGCGCCTCGAAGCGGTCCGGCTCGGTCAGTCCCAGGGCGTGGGCCAGTTCCTCGGCGGTCTGCGGCCCGGTGGCCGCCTCCAGCATCGCCAGGATGGCCTCGCGGCTGGCGATGGGCTGCGCGTAGCGCTCGGCCTCGCGCGCGGCATGGGGATCGTGGAACGCCGCGGCCGTCGCCGGCGCCGCCGCGGCGCTCTTCCCTGCACCCTTCGCGCC
>DASRYN010000146.1:0-4423 GCA_035687185.1 Pseudoxanthomonas sp.
CAGCTCGTCGGCGACGATGGCGGCGAAGAAGTCGGCGCCCTCGCGGCCCAGGTGGGTGTAGTCGAAGGCCTCCTTGGGCGTGCCCATGGGCTCGGCCGCGGCGTTGTCCTGCGCGGCAGGCGCCGCTGCGCCCGGCGCCGCCGGCGGCGCGCCGATCGTGGTGCCGGCCTGCGCGGCGCCGATCTGCTGCGGCAGCGGCCGCGCCTGCGCCAGGCGCATCGCCTGCACCGGCCCCATGCCCTGCACCGCGGCCCGGCTGCGCGCGTGCAGGTCCACCAGCGGTACCTCGAGCTCGGCGGCCACGCGGCGCACGGCGTCGGCCCAGGGCCCGAGGTCGTCGAGCAGCCGGCCGTCGCGGAACTGGCGGCGGGTGAGCGGCGTCAGCAGCACCGGCACCGCGCTGGCGGCGCGCGCCTCGCGCACGTAGCGGCGCAGGTTGTCCGGGAACTCGCGGTCCAGGTCGGTGGAGCGGCCCGGCTTGCCCGGCTGGTCGTTGTGGCCGAACTGGATCAGCACGTACACGGCCTGGTACGGGCCGGGCCGCAGCTCATGCAGGGCGATCTCCCACGAGCGCTCGGCGCGGTAGTTGTAGGTGCTGCGGCCGCCGCGGGCCAGGTTCACGCAGGCCAGGAACGAGGTGACGTGGCGCGCGCAGAAGCTGGGCCCCCAGCCGCCCTGCACCGCGGTGGTGGAATCGCCCACCAGCACGATCTTGCTGGCGCGGACCGGATCCACCGGCGGGCGCGCGGCGACGGCAGGGTCGGCGGCGTGCGCGGCGGGGGCGGCCAGCAGCGCGGCCAGGAGCAGGCGGGAGAACGGGCGACGTCGGGGCATGGCGCGGGACCTTGGGGGAGGGAGGGCATGGCCAGCGGTGTCATCGCAGCGCGCCGCCGGCACCGGCCGGGAGCGGGGACTGTACCCCGCGGCATCGGCAAAGCCTTGTTGCGGCGCAGGATGCCTCCGTCCGCCGGGCTCTGCTACGGTCCGATGACCATCGGTGTCATCGGCTCCGGCCGCACCACTCCCCACGACTTTCCGCCCAAGGACCCCCATGGCCCTCCGCTCCCTCCGCTCCCTCCGCGCCCTCCTGCTCGTGGCGCTGCCGCTGCTGCCGGTGCTGGCCGTCGCCGCCGACGCGCCCGCCAGCCGCTGGAAGCGCGGCATCGAGAACCAGCGCCAGGCCGACCTCGGCGACGGCACCTTCCTCAACCCGGTCTTCGCCGGCGACCGGCCCGACCCGTCCGTGCTCAAGGACGGCGAGGACTACTACCTCACCTCGTCCTCCTTCGACGCCTACCCCGGCCTGCCGATCTGGCACTCGCGCGACCTGGTGAACTGGCGTCCCATCGGCCATGCCATCACCCGGAACGTCGGTTCGATCTGGGCGCCGGACATCGTCAAGCACGCCGGCCGCTACTACATCTACTTCCCCGCGCGCCGCGGCGGCACCGAGGGCGCGGTGCGCAGCAACTACGTGGTCTGGGCCGACGACATCCGCGGCCCGTGGAGCGAGCCGGTCGAGCTAGGGCTGGAGAAGTACATCGACCCCGGCCACGCCGTGGGCGAGGACGGCAAGCGCTACCTGTTCCTGTCCGGCGGCGACTACGTGCAGCTGTCCGACGACGGCCTGCGCGTGGTCGGCGAGCCGAAGCACGTGTACGACGGCTGGCAGTACCCGGAGGAATGGGACGTGGAGGCCTACGCGCAGGAAGGGCCGAAGATCCACAAGCGCGGGGCGTGGTACTACATGACCACCGCGGTCGGCGGCACCGCGGGCCCGCCGACCGGGCACATGGTGATCACCGCGCGCTCGAAGTCGATCCACGGGCCCTGGGAGAACTCGCCGCACAACCCGATCACCCGCACCGTCAGCCGCGACGAGCCGTGGTGGTCGCGCGGCCACGCCACCGTGGTCGAAGGCACCGACGGCCGCTGGTGGATGATCTACCACGGCTACGAAAACGGCTACTGGACCCTGGGCCGGCAGGCGCTGCTGGACCCGATCGAATGGACCGAGGACGGCTGGTTCGTCGCCCGGGGCGGCGATCTCGGCCAGCCGCTGCGCAAGCCCTCGGGCGAATCGGTGGGCCCGCACGGCATGGCGCTGTCGGACGCCTTCGACGGCAACCGGCTGGGCCCGCAGTGGTCGTTCTTCAACCCGGCCCGGGACGAGTACCGCCGGCTGTCCTTCGGCGGCGGCGCGATGACGGTCCAGGGCAAGGGCGGCACCCCGCGCGACAGCTCGCCGCTGACGGTGATCGCCGGCGACAAGGCCTACCAGTTCGAGGTGGAGATGGAGATCGGCCCCGGCGCCATCGGCGGCGCGCTGCTGTTCTACAGCGACCGCCTGTACGCCGGCGTGGGCAGCAACGGCGAGCAGTTCGTGATGCACCGCTACGGCCAGGAGCGGCCGGCCGGCGGGCTGCGCCCGGGCAAGGGCGGGCGGCTGTGGCTGCGCGTGACCAACAACCAGCACATCGTCACCGTCCACACCAGCACCGACGGCAGGACGTGGAAGAAGTACCCGGTGCAGATGGAGGTCTCCGGCTACCACCACAACGTGGCCGGGCAGTTCCTGGCGCTGAAGCCGGCCATCTACGCCGCCGGCACCGGCGAGGTGAAGTTCCTCGACTTCCGCTACCGCGCGCTGGACTACTGACGGCCTGCGGCGCGCCGCCTGGCGCGACCTCGCAGCACCGCCAAGGCCGGCTCCCGCAGGGCGCCCCGCGTGGGCGCCCCGCGTGGGCGCCCGCCCGGGCCGCGTCCGGGACACGGGGCGTCCGCGCCCGGCGCGCCTCGCCCCCGACTCCCCGCCCCGGGGAGGCTACATCGTGCCGCGCTGCACGAAGGGCGCCTGCTGCCAGAAGCGCCGCTCGCCGCCGCGCGGATCGGCGGCCAGCGCCGGCGGCACGTCGAACAGCAGCGTCTGCCGCCCGGGCAGCGTGTATGGCGCCCAGCGCGGCAACCCGGCGTGGTTGGGGTCGCCGCCGCGGGCGAAGGCCAGCAGCGCGCCGCTCATCGCGTCGGCCATGGCCTGCGCCTCCGGGCCGTCGCCGGTGCGCGAGCCCGGCTGGCGCACGTTGTCGAACACCAGCGGGATGTCCAGCGTGTGGAACGCGCGCAGCCGGCCGCCGTCCAGCGGCGATCCCCAGTCCAGCTGGTAGGCCCAGGTCGGCGCCGCCCCGCCGGGCTGCCGCGCGCGCGCCTCCAGCTCCTCCACCGCGCCGCGCCAGGAGCGCCCGGCGGTGGTGGCGGCGAAGAACACCTCGCTGGGCGTGTAGTGCGGATACAGGCGGCGGTACTCGGCGATCACCTGTTCGACGTGCAGGTCCACGTACTGCTGCCGCTCCAGCCGCGCGGGCAGCTGTTCCCAGGTCAGTTCGAAATTGGCGGGGTCGTTGCCGAGGAACGCGCGGGTCTCGTCGCGGGTGTTGCCGATCACCATGGGGATGTGCGCCGACTGCGCCGGCGCCTCCGGCCAGAACGGATGCCGCGGCAGCGCCACGCCGTCCATCACCGGGCCGAAGTACAGCCGCGTGTCCTCGATGCGGGAGAAGTCGCGCGCCGCGGTCGCCTCCAGGACCGCGGCGGCCGGCAGCGCGCGCAGGCGCGCGATCGCGTCGGCCGCGGCCGGGTCGATGCCGGCGGTCTCCAGCAGGCGCTGCGCGCGCTGGGTGGCCGCGCGCGGGCCCGCGGCGGTGACCTGCTGCCCGCTCATGGTCCAGGCGCGGTGGAACAGCCCGCGCGCCGCCGGCATGGCCATCAGCGTGGCGATCTTGGCGCCGCCGCCGGACTGGCCGAACACGGTGACGTTGTCCGGGTCGCCGCCGAACTCGGCCGCATGGTCGCGCACCCACTGCAGCGCCAGCACCAGGTCCAGCTGGCCGGCGTTGCCCGAGGCGGCGTAGCCGGCCCCGCCCAGGCGGCCCAGGTAGAGGTAGCCGAAGGCGTTGAGCCGGTGGTTGACGGTCACCACCACCACGTCGCCGCGCTGGCACAGGCGGGTGCCGTCATAGAGCGGGTCGCTGCCCGAACCGGTGTCGTAGCCGCCGCCGTGGATGTAGAACAGCACCGGGCGCCGGGCCCCGTCGCGCAGGGCCGGGGTCCACACGTTGAGGAACAGGCAGTCCTCGCTGCCGGCCTCGCGGCCACGCTGCGGGGCCGAAGCGCCGTAGGCGGTGGCATCGGCCACGCCGCGCCAGGGCTGCGGCGGCCGCGGCGGCTGGAAGCGGGTCGTGGCGGTGTCGGCGCCGTAGCGGATGCCGCGGAACACGTGCACGCCATGCTCGCGCACGCCGCGCACGCGGCCGCTGCGCGTGCGCGCCAGCACGCCGGTGTCGCCGGCGGCGAAGGCGGGCGGCACGATGCCGGCCAGGGCCGCGCCGCCGCCGAGCGCGGCGGCCTGCAGCAGGCGGCGGCGCCG
>DASRYN010000147.1:0-3004 GCA_035687185.1 Pseudoxanthomonas sp.
CCAGCGACAGCAGGTGCCCGACCATGGCCGCCGCGCCGGCGTGGTTGTCGATCTCGAACGCCGGCCACGCCGGTTCGGGCTGGTGCGTGTTGATCAGCACCGCCGGCAGCGGCTGCGGCAGGTTCTCGGCCAGGAAGCCCGGGCGGTCGGCGTAGGGCGACATCACCAGCAGGCCGTCCACCCGGCCGCGCATCGCGCGCAGCGCAGCGCCCTGCTCCTCCGGGTCGCCGTGGTAGCTGGACAGCAGCAGGTGGCGCCCGCGCGCCCGCGCCACCGCGTCGATGCCGCGGATCAGCTCGGAGAAGAACTCGCCATGCAGGTCCGGCAGCACCACGCCGATGGTCTGGGTGCTGCGGCTGCTGAGGCTGCGTGCGGCGCCGTGCGGGCTGTAGCGCAGGCGGCGCGCCACCTCCAGCACCTGCCGGCGGACCGGCTCGGCCACGTTGCTGTGCCCGTTCAGCGCGCGCGACACCGTGGCCACCGACACCTGGGCCTCGCGCGCGACATCGCGGATGGTCACCGCCTGGCGTCCCATACCTCCTCCCGAAGCCGGCTTGCCGGCGGCGGCACTGTAAACGTTTTCAAGCGCGTCCGCCAGCCCCCGTCCGGCGCGGACAAAGGCTTTCCGCTTCAAGGGGTTGCCGGCGCCGTCTCATGCTGCGACGCAGCAGATCGCAGGTCCTCCGCCTAGGGCAACACCTGGCGGAAGGGCCTGACCTCGACGCGCGCGTAGACCCCCGCGGCCACGTACGGGTCCTCCGCGGCCCAGGCGCGTGCCTGCTCCAGCGACTCGAAGTGCGCGATCACCACGCTGCCGCTGAAGCCGGCCGGGCCGGGATCCTCGGCGTCCACCGCCGGGCACGGGCCGGCCACCAGCAGCCTGCCCTCGTCGCGCAGGCGCTCCAGCCGCTGCAGGTGCGCCGCGCGCGCCGGGCCGCGCCGGGCCAGGCCGTCCGCGCCGTCGTAGCCTTCGATCACGTACCACATGTGCCACCTCCGTCGGGGCGGGCATTGTAGGACCGGGCACGGCTCCGGTTCCCCCGCTGGACACGCCGCCGGCCAGCGCTTACCCTTGGCATCTCATGCGGCCGTGAAGCAGCGGCCCGTCGGCCTCCAGGGGCCCGCCCCGCGGCATCCGCCGCCCGGCGCCCCGTACGCCCCGACGACCGATCCGCTGACCGCGCCGGCCGCACGCAGACGACCTCCCCGGCTGTCGGCCGCCGCCCTTTTCCGCGGCGCCGGGCCTGTATTGATGTGCACGTAGCGGCGCCCGTCCCCGGTTTCCCCGGCGACGTCCGCCTCCGCAGCTGGCACCCCGCCCGCAGCCTGGGGCGCTCCGGTGCGGCCCCGTCCCGGGCATGGCTTTCGAGCAGATGAGTTCCGAACCCGCGCAAGACGCGACCACCACGATGCAACCGCAACCCGCACCGCAGCAGCAGGAAATGCCGCTGGCCGTGGTGCACGGGCAGCCGCTGCTGCAGATCCCGCAGGACCTGTACATCCCGCCGGACGCGCTGGAGGTCATCCTCGACGCCTTCGAAGGCCCGCTGGACCTGCTGCTGTACCTGATCCGCCGGCAGAACCTGGACATCCTGGACATCCCGGTCGCCGAGATCACCCGCCAGTACATCGCCTACATCGAGGTGATGCAGGAGCTCCGCTTCGAGCTGGCGGCCGAGTACCTGCTGATGGCCGCCATCCTCGCCGAGATCAAGTCGCGCATGCTGCTGCCGCGGCCCCCGGCCGAGGAAGGCACCGAGGAGGACCCGCGCGCCGAGCTGGTCCGCCGGCTGCAGGAGTACGAGCGCTTCAAGCAGGCCGCCGAGGACCTGGACGCCCTGCCCCGCCTGGACCGCGACACCGTCCCGGTACAGGCCTTCGTCCCGGACCGCGCCGTGGTGCGCCTGCCGCCGCCGGTGGACCTGCGCGAGATGCTGCTGGCGCTGCACGACGTGCTCAAGCGCGCCGAGCTGTTCAGCGGCCACCACATCCGCCGCGAGGCGCTGAGCGTGCGCCAGCGCATGGGCGAGGTGCTGCAGCGGCTGGAGGACGGGCGCTTCCACCGCTTCGAGAGCCTCTTCACCCCCGAGGAAGGCAAGCTCGGCGTGCTGGTCACCTTCCTCTCGCTGCTGGAGCTGGCCAAGGAACAGCTGCTGGACATCGTGCAGGAAGCCCCGCTGGCGCCGATCTACGTCAAGTCGCTGGCCATCGGCAACACCAACGAGCCGCTGCAGTTCCACAGCGAGTTCGACGACGGCGACGCCGCCAACGAACCGGCCGCGGGCTGACGCCCCCGCCGCCCATCCACCCGAACCCGCGAGATCCATGGACCAGGCGCTGATCAACCGCATCGTCGAGGCCGCGCTGCTGGCGGCCAACCAGCCGCTGTCGCTGGCGCAGCTGCACGGGCTGTTCCCGGAGGACGCGCCGGCCCCGCCGGGCAGCGTCGAACAGGCGCTGGAGCAGCTGCGCGAGGCCTGCGCCGACCGCGGCGTGGAACTGGTGGAAGTCGCCTCGGGCTTCCGCTACCAGGTCAAGGCCGACGTGCACGCCTGGGTGGCGCGGCTGTGGACCGAGCGCAAGACCCGCTATACCCGCGCCACGCTCGAGACCCTGGCGCTGATCGCCTACCGCCAGCCCATCACCCGCGGCGAGATCGAGCAGGTGCGCGGCGTGGCGGTGAGCAGCAACATCATCCAGGCGCTGGAGGAGCGCGAGTGGATCCGCGTGGTCGGCCACCGCGACGTGCCGGGACGCCCGGCGCTGTACGGCACCACCAAGGCCTTCCTCGACTACTTCGGCCTCAAGCGCCTGGACGAACTGCCGCCATTGTCGGAGCTGAAGGACATCGGCGAACTGGAACCGCAGCTCCCGCTGGACCCGGACGCGGCCCCGGCGCAGGCCGGCGTGGCGGTCGGCGATGCGGCCGCCGACGACGCCGATGGCAGCGGCGCCGGCGACGGCACGCAGGACGGCGCGGCCGGGCAGGACGCGGCCGCCGACG
>DASRYN010000148.1:0-14474 GCA_035687185.1 Pseudoxanthomonas sp.
CGCCGCGCCCCGCCGACGCGCCGACGGCGGAGGCCGCGCCGAGCGCGCCGCTGCCGGCCGAGGCCGCGGCCGCGGGCTAGCCCGCGCCCTGGCCGCTCCCCTTCCCGAAACGACAACGAGAACTCCATGCACGCTGACATCGTCGTCCTGCCCGGCGACGGCATCGGTCCCGAGATCGTCGCCGCCACCCTGCCGGTGCTCCAGGCCGTCGCCCGCCGCCACGGCCATGCCTTCGCGTTCCACGAGCACGACATCGGCGGCATCGCCATCGATCGCCACGGCGACCCGTTGCCGCCGGCCACGCTGGCGGCCGCGCAGAAGGCCGACGCGGTGCTGCTGGGGGCGGTGGGCGGGCCGAAGTGGTCCGACCCGAACGCGCGCGTGCGCCCGGAACAGGGCCTGCTGGCCATCCGCAAGGGCCTGGGGCTGTTCGCCAACCTGCGTCCGGTGCGCCCGCATCCGGCGGCGCTGGGCAGCTCGCCGGTCAAGGCGCACCTGCTCGAAGGCGTGGACATCGTCGTGGTGCGCGAGCTGACCGGCGGCATCTACTTCGGCGCCAAGACCCGCAGCGACACCGAGGCCACGGACCTGTGCCGCTACAGCGTGGCCGAGATCGAGCGCGTGGTGCGGAGCGCCGCGCAGCTGGCGCGCCAGCGCCGCGGGCACCTCACCTCGGTGGACAAGGCCAACGTGCTGGAAACCTCGCGACTGTGGCGCGACGTGACCACGCGGGTAATGCGCGAGGAGTTCCCCGACGTGGTGCTGGAGCACCAGCTGGTCGATTCGATGGCCATGCACCTGCTGGCGCGGCCGCGGGCCTACGACGTGATCGTCACCGAGAACATGTTCGGCGACATCCTCACCGACGAGGCGTCGATGCTCGCCGGTTCGCTGGGGCTGCTGCCGTCGGCGTCGCTGGGGGCGGGCAAGGTGGGGATCTACGAGCCGATCCACGGTTCGGCGCCGGACATCGCCGGCAAGGGCATCGCCAATCCGTACGCGACCATCCTCAGCGCGGCGATGCTGCTGCGGCATTCGCTGGGCCTGGAGGCGGAAGCGGCCGAGGTCGAGGCGGCGGTTTCGGCGGCACTGGACGCGCGGGTGTTCACCGCGGACCTGGCCGCGGACCAGCCGGCCGTCACCACGGCCCAGGCCGCCCAGGCGGTGATCGATCGGCTGGGCTGACGCCGCGCCGCGCGCCCGGCATGCATGGCGCCGCCTGCGCCGCGTTGGTGGCTGGCGAGAGGTGGCGGCGGCTTCGGCGGGGCCGCCGTCCCGCCGCGGTACGGCGCATCCCTCGGAACGGCATCCTGCCTTTACTCGGCGCCGTGGCACATCCCTGTGCCACTTGCGCCATACCGCGGCGGGACGACGGCCTCGGGCACGTGCGCGCGGCTTCGGTCGCGTGCCAACATCGCGCCGGCGCCTGTAGGAGCCCGTCTTGCGGGCGACCCGCTGCACCGGACGACCTGGCCACCTCGTCGTTCCATCGCCCGGATCGCCGGCAAGGCCGGCTCCTACAGACCGTGGCCCCGTGCAGCCGCGCGGCGGCGGCCGCGGGCACGTGCGGCGCGCGGCTTCGGTCGCGGGCCAACATCGCGCCAGCGCCTGTAGGAGCCCGTCTTGCGGGCGACCCGCTGCACCGGACGACCTGGCCACCTCGTCGTTCCATCGCCCGGGTCGCCGGCAAGGCCGGCTCCTACAGAGATCCGTGGCCCCGTGCGGCCGCGCGGCGGCGGCCTCGGGCACATGCGGCGCGCGGCTTCGGTCGCGGGCCAACATCGCGCCGGCGCCTGTAGGAGCCCGTCTTGCGGGCGACATGCCACACCGGATGGCTCGGCCACCTCGTCGCTTCATCGCCCGGGTCGCCGGCAAGGCCGGCTCCTACAGAGACCGTGGCCCGTGCGGCCGCGCGGCGACGGCCGCGGGCACATGCGGCGCGCGGCTTCGGTCGCGGGCCAACATCGCGCCAGCGCCTGTAGGAGCCCGTCTTGCGGGCGACCTGCCACACCGGATGGCCTGGCCACCTCGTCGCTTCATCGCCCGGGTCGCCGGCAAGGCCGGCTCCTACGGTGCGGCGGTCGCTGAAGACGGGGGCGTTGCCTGTGCACCGGGGAGCGAGGCGACGCCCCGAACGATCGCGACTGCCTCCGGCATCGACCACGCGCGGCGCTTGTGCGCTTCTGCTTTTCCACTCGCGGCGCGCACCTTCGCAAGCACCAGCCCGCCGCGTCCGTGCCGCTGGCCCTGCACCCTAGGCGATCGCGCGCCCGCGTCAGCCGCCCGGCGTGAAGAGCCAGGGCTGCGCGGCGCGGTGGCGGGCCTCGAACGCGCGGATCGCGTCGGATTCCTGCAGCGTCAGGCCGATGTCGTCCAGCCCGTGCAGCAGGCAGTGCTTCCGGAACGCGTCGATCTCGAACCGGTACTGCACGCCGTCCGGCCGCGTCACCGTCTGCGCGGCCAGGTCCACCGTCAGCGTGTAGCCTTCGGTGGCCTCGCACTGCGCGAACAGCGCGTCCACTTCGGCATCCTCCAGCACGATCGGCAGCAGCCCGTTCTTGAAGCTGTTGTTGTAGAAGATGTCGGCGAAGCTCGGCGCGATGATCGCGCGGAAGCCGTACTCGTCCAGCGCCCACGGCGCGTGCTCGCGCGAGGAACCGCAGCCGAAGTTCTCCCGCGCCAGCAGCACGCTGGCGCCGCGGTAGCGCGGGAAGTTGAGCACGAACTCGTGGTTGATCGGCCGCGTGGAGCAGTCCTGCCCCGGCTGGCCCACGTCCAGGTAGCGCCACTCGTCGAACAGGTTCGGGCCGAATCCGGTGCGCTTGATCGACTTGAGGAACTGCTTGGGGATGATCTGGTCGGTATCGACGTTGGCGCGGTCCAGCGGGCAGGCCAGGCCGGTATGGGTGGTGAAGGCTTTCATCGCGTCTCCTCAGGCCTGCATCAGTTCGCGCACGTCGACGAAGTGGCCGGCCACCGCGGCCGCGGCCGCCATCGCCGGGCTGACCAGGTGCGTGCGCCCGCCGGCGCCCTGGCGGCCCTCGAAGTTGCGGTTGGACGTGGACGCGCAGTGCTCGCCCGGCCCGAGGCGGTCGGGGTTCATCGCCAGGCACATCGAGCAGCCCGGCTCGCGCCACTCGAAGCCGGCCTCGATGAAGATGCGGTCCAGCCCTTCGGCCTCGGCCTGCGCCTTGACCAGGCCCGAACCGGGCACCACCAGCGCCTGCTTCACCGTCGGCGCGACCTTGCGGCCCCGGGCCACCGCCGCGGCCGCGCGCAGGTCCTCGATGCGCGAATTGGTGCACGAGCCGATGAACACGCGGTCCAGGCGGATCGAGGTGATCGGCTGGCTCGGCTGCAGCCCCATGTAGCGCAGCGCCCGCTCGATCGAGCCGCGCCGGACCGGATCGGGCTCGGCGGCCGGGTCGGGCACGCGCTCGTCCACCGCCACCACCATCTCCGGCGACGTGCCCCAGCTCACCTGCGGGCGGATGTCCTCCGCACGCAGCTCCACCACCGTGTCGAAATGCGCGTCCGGATCCGACACCAGCGTGCGCCACAGCGCCACCGCGCGGTCCCAGTCCGCGCCCTTCGGCGCGAACGGCCGGCCCTGCACGTACTCAAGGGTCTTCTCGTCCACCGCCACCATGCCCACGCGCGCGCCGGCCTCGATGGCCATGTTGCACAGGGTCATGCGGCCTTCCATCGACAGCGCGCGGATGGTGCTGCCGGCGAACTCCAGCGCGTGGCCGTTGCCGCCGGCGGTGCCGATGCGGCCGATCACGGCCAGCACGATGTCCTTGGCGGTCACGCCGGGGGGCAGCTCGCCCTCCACGCGCACCTGCATGTTCTTCATCTTCTTGGCCACCAGGCACTGGGTGGCCAGCACGTGTTCCACCTCGGAGGTGCCGATGCCGTGGGCCAGCGCGCCGAACGCGCCGTGGGTGGAGGTGTGCGAGTCGCCGCACACCACGGTCATGCCGGGCAGCGTGGCCCCCTGCTCGGGCCCGACCACGTGCACGATGCCCTGTCGCACGTCGTTCATCTTGAACTCGAGGATGCCGAAGTCGTCGCAGTTCTCGTCCAGCGTGCGCACCTGCAGCCGCGAGACCTCGTCGACGATGGCATCCAGCCCGCCCTGGCGCTCGGCACGCGTGGTCGGCACGTTGTGGTCGGGCGTGGCGATGTTGGCATCCACCCGCCACGGCCGGCGGCCGGCCAGGCGCAGGCCCTCGAAGGCCTGCGGCGAGGTCACCTCGTGCAGGATGTGGCGGTCGATGTAGATCAGCGAGGAGCCGTCGTCGCGGCGGCTCACCTCGTGCATTTCCCACAGCTTGTCGTACAGGGTCTTGCCGGCCATGCGTGCCTCGGAAGGTGGGTGGCGTGGCGGGGCATGCCCCGCGGGCTCGGGCCATCGTGCCGGCTTGCTCCCGATAACTCAAATGGATATTTTTTATTCCATGGATTCCTGATGGGAATGCGATGGACTGGGCGGGACTGACCGCGTTCGTGGCCGTGGCCGAGGCCGGCGGGTTCTCCGCCGCGGCCGAGCAGTTGCACCTGACCCAGCCGGCGGTGAGCAAGCGCATCGCCCTGCTGGAGGAGTCCCTGCAGGCGCGGCTGTTCGACCGCCTCGGCCGCCAGGTGGTGCTTACCGAGGCCGGCCGGGTGCTGCTGCCGCGGGCGCGGCAGATGCTGGCCGAGGCCGACGCGGCGCGCCGCGCGCTGGACGACCTGGGCCGCGACGTCGGCGGCCGGCTCAGCCTGGCCACCAGCCACCACGTCGGGCTGCACCGGCTGCCGGCGCTGCTGCGGCGCTTCACCGCGGCCTACCCGCGGGCGGCGCTGGACATCCGCTTCATGGATTCCGAGCAGGCCTATGCGCAGGTGCTCCAGGGCGGGGTGGAGCTGGCGGTGACCACCCTCGGCCCGACCGAGCCGCCGCTGCACGCGGTCACCGTGTGGGACGACCCGCTGCGCTTCGCCGTCGCCCCCGACCATCCGCTGGCGCGGCTGCCGAAGGTGTCGCTGGCCGACATCGCCGCGCACCCGGCGGTGCTGCCCGACCCGGACACCTTCACCCACCGCATCGTCGCCGATGCCTTCGCCCGCCGCGGCCTGTCGTTGCGGCTGCGCATGACCACCAACTACATGGAGACGATCAAGATGATGGTCTCCGTCGGCCTGGCCTGGAGCGCGCTGCCGCAGACGATGGTCGACGCGCAGGTGCGGGTGCTGCCGGTCCCCGGCATGCAGCTGGCGCGCGAGCTCGGCTACGTGGTGCACGGCGGCCGCACGCTGTCGCGCGCGGCGCAGGCATTCATCGCGTTGCTGGAGGCCGAGGCTTCGTCGTCCTGATTTTCGGAGTGTCGGGGACAGCGACGGCGGGGACGCTTGCAGGTCCACCGCACTGCATCCGCCCTCCATCTTCCCGGTGTCGGGCTGCGCGCCTCCCCCTTCACTTCAGGTCCGGAGGCAGCGCGGCGGATCTTTCCGACGCGGTCGCACCACGGCCCGGAATCGCCAGCCATCGCCAAGCGCTCCGCGGCGATGCCTGCCGACCGGTGGCAACGCCGGAAGGGGCGGCAGGCCGGTGCCGGGACACGAGGGCGGCAGCACCGCGAGAGCGCCGCCGCCACGTCGCCGGGTTGTCGCCCGGGGGCCATCAGCTCCGTCAGCCCGCCGCTTCCTCCGGCTTCACCCGGAACCACGCCGCGTACAGCGCCGGCAGGAACAGCAGCGTCAATGCCGTGGCCACGATCAGCCCGCCCATGATGGCCACCGCCATCGCGCCGTAGAACGCGCTGCGCGACAGCGGGATCATCGCCAGCACCGCGGTCATGGCGGTGAGCACGATCGGGCGGAAGCGGCGCACGGTGGCGTCGATGATGGCGTGCCAGCGGTCGTGGCCGGCGGCGATGTCCTGCTCGATCTGGTCCACCAGGATGACCGAGTTGCGCATGATCATGCCGGCCAGGGCGATGGTGCCCAGCAGCGCCACGAAGCCGAACGGCACGCGGAACAGCAGCAGGAACCAGGTCGCGCCGATCAGCCCCAGCGGCGCGGTCACCAGCACCATCACCGTGCGCGAGAAGCTGCGCAGCTGCAGCATCAGCAGCGTGGCCACCACCAGCAGGAACAGCGGCATGCCCGCGGCGATGGACTTCTGGCCGCGCGCCGAATCCTCCACCGAGCCGCCCGTCTCCAGCAGGTAGCCCGCAGGCAGCGCCTCGCGGATCTCCTGCAGGGTCGGCTCGATCTGCGCCGTCACCGCCGCCGGCAGCAGCTCGTCGCCGATGTCCGCGCGCACCGTCACCGTGGGCAGGCGGTTGCGGTGCCAGATGATGCCGTCCTCGAACGCGTGCCGCAGGCGCGCCACCTGCGACAGCGGCACGCTGCCGCCGTTGCCGGTCGGGACCGCCAGGCTGCCGAGCATCGCCAGCTGCCCGCGGTCCCCGGCGCCGCCGCGCAGCATGATCCCGACCAGCTCGTCGCCCTCGCGGTAGGTGCTGGCGGTGTAGCCGGACAGCTGCGCGCTGAGGAACTGCGCCAGCTGCGCGCTGCCCACGCCCAGGGCGCGGGCGCGGTCCTGGTCCACCTCCAGGCGAACCACCTTGCTGGGCTCGTCCCAGTCGAGGTTGACGTTGGTGGTGTGGGGGTTGGCGCGCACCCGGGCGGCGACCTCGCGGGCGATGGCGCGCACCTGCTCCACGTGCTCGCCGGAGACGCGGAACTGCACCGGATACCCGACCGGCGGGCCGTTCTCCAGCCGGGTCACGCGCATCTGCAGCTCCGGGAACTGCGGCGCCACCTCGCGCAGCAGCCAGTTGCGCAGTTCCTCGCGCGCCCGGATGTCGCGCGCGAGCACCACGAACTGGCTGAAGTTGGTCGCCGGCAGCTGCTGGTCCAGCGGCAGGTAGAAGCGCGGCGAGCCGGTGCCGACGTAGGCCACATAGTTGCGCACGTCCTCGCGCTGCTGCAGCAGCGCCTCCAGTTTCTTCGCCTGCGCCTCGGTGGCGCGCAGCGACGCGCCCTCGGCCAGTTCCAGGTCCACCATCAGCTCCGGCCGGGTCGAATCCGGGAAGAACTGCTGCGGCACGAAGCGGAACATCGCCAGCGACAGCACGAACAGGCCGACGGTGGCGCCGATCACCCACCAGCGCCGGCGCAGGCAGGCATCGAGCAGGCGGCGGAAGCGCTGGTAGAACGGGCGCTGGTACGGGTCGTGATGGTGGCCGTCGAGCGGCGCCGGGGCCAGCAGCGCGGCGTACTGCGGCCAGCGGTCGGCCAGCCGCTCGCGGAAGGCACGCCGGCGCGCGGCCAGGCTGCCCGGCTTCGGCGGCCGGGGATGCGCCAGGTCCGGCAGCATCTTGTCGCCCAGGTAGGGGATGAACAGCACCGCGGCGATCCACGACACCAGCAGGGCGATGGTCACCACCTGGAACAGCGAGCGGGTGTACTCGCCGGTGCTGGAGGCGGCGGTGGCGATCGGCAGGAAGCCGGCCGCGGTGATCAGGGTGCCGGTGAGCATCGGGAACGCGGTCGATTCCCAGGCGAAGCTGGCCGCGCGCAGGCGGTCGAAGCCCTGCTCCATCTTGATGGCCATCATCTCCACCGCGATGATCGCGTCGTCCACCAGCAGGCCCAGCGCCAGCACCAGCGCGCCCAGCGAGATCTTGTGCAGGCCGATGCCGAAGTAGTTCATCACCGCGAAGGTCATCGCCAGCACCAGCGGGATCGAAACCGCCACCACCAGGCCGGTACGGAAACCCAGCGAGAAGAAGCTGACCAGCAGCACGATGGTCACCGCCTCGCCCAGCACGCGCACGAACTCGCCCACCGAGTCGCGCACCGCCTCTGGCTGGTCGGACACCTTGCGCAGCTCCATGCCTGCCGGCAGCTGCTCCTGCAGGCGCGCGAACTCCGCTTCCAGCTCCTCGCCCAGGCGCAGGATATGGCCGCCGTCGCGCATGGCGACGGCAATGCCGATCGCGTCCTGGCCCATGAAGCGCATCCGCGGTGCCGCCGGATCGGCGAAGCCGCGGGTCACCGTGGCCACGTCCTGCAGGCGGATGGTGCGGCCGTTGGCGCGGATCGGGAACGCACGGATCTCCTCCAGGGTGCGGAACGGGCCGTCCACCCGCAGCTGCACGCGTTCGGTCGGGGTCTCGTAGAAGCCCGCCGGCACCACCGCGTTCTGCCCTTCCAGCGCCTGCTGCACGGCCTGCAGCGGGATGCCCAGCGTGGCCAGGCGCGCGTTGTCGATCTCGATCCAGACCTTCTCGTCCTGCAGGCCGATCAGCTCGACCTTGCCCACGTCGGCCACCCGCTGCAGTTCCAGCTGGATGCGGTCGGCGTAGTCCTTGAGGATGGCGTAGTCGAAGCCCTCGCCGGTGAGGGCGTAGATGTTGCCGAAGGTGTCGCCGAACTCGTCGTTGAAGAACGGCCCGACCACCCCGTCCGGGAGCGTGGCGCGGATGTCGCCGACCTTCTTGCGTACCTGGTAGAACAGCTCGGGGATGTCCTTCGAGCGCATCGAGTCGCGGGCCATGAAGATCACCTGCGACTCGCCCGGGCGCGAGTACGAGCGCACGAACTCGTACTTGCCGGTGTTCATCACCGCCTTCTCGATCCGCTCGGTGACCTGCAGCGAGACCTCCTCGGCGGTGGCGCCCGGCCACAGCGTGCGCACCACCATGGCCTTGAAGGTGAACGGTGGGTCCTCGCTCTGGCCCAGGCGCAGGTAGGACCAGGTGCCGATCACCGCCAGGGCGATCATCGCGTACAGCACCAGGCCGCGGTTGTGCAGCGCCCACTCGGAAAGGTTGAAGCGGCGCATGGCTCAGTCCGCCTTCGGCCGCACGGCGGCGGCCACCGGCCGGTTGCCGCGGTCCACCGCTAGCACCGCCTCGCCCTCGCGCAGCAGGTGGCCGCCGGCGGCGACCACCCAGTCGTCGGCGCGCAGCTCGCCGCGGACCTCCACCGTCTCGGTGCCCAGCGGCCCGTGCTCGACCGGCACGCTGGCGACCTTGCCCTCGCGCACCACCCACACCGCCGGCTTGCCGTCGGCGCCCTGCTGCAGCGCCGCCAGCGGCACCCGCAGGCCGGCGCCGGCCGCGCCGTGGCCGAGGAACACGCGCGCGCTCTGGCCCAGCACCACGTCGCCGGCCACCGCATCGTCCAGGGCCACGCGCACGGCGTAACTGCGGGTCAGCGGATCGGCCGCCGGGGCCAGTTCGCGGATCCGCGCCGGCAGGCGCTGGCCGGGGCGGCTCCACAGCTCGACCTCGGCCGGATCGCCGACCTTGAACTGGCCGATGCGGTCCTCCGGCAGGTCGATCGCCACCTCGCGGCCACCGTCGGCGGCCAGGGTGAACACGGTCTGCCCGGCCGCCACCACCTGGCCGACCTCGGCCTGGCGGCTGGCGATCACCCCGGCGTGCGGCGCGCGCAGGGTGGCATAGGCGGCCTGGTTGCGGGTCACCTCCCACTGCGCGCGGGCGGCATCGACCTGCCCGGCGGCGGCCTTGTACGCCGCCTCCTGGGCCTCGTAGGCCGAGCGGCTCACCAGCTGCTGCTCGACCAGCTTCGCGTAGCGGTCCAGGTCGCCCTTCGCCCGCGCCAGCTCGGCCTCGGCCGCCGCCAGCTGCGCCCGCGCGGCCTGCGCCTGCAGCGCCTGGTCGCCCGGATCCAGCTCGGCCAGCACCTGGCCTTCGGCCACCCGCGCACCGGCGTCCACCCGCCGCGCCACCAGCTCGCCACCGATGCGGAACGCCAGCGGGCTTTCCTCGCGCGCATGCACCTCGCCGGGGAAGGCCAGCCCTGCATCCGTGCCGCCGGCCTGCGGCTGCACCACCCACACCGGGCGCGCCGGCTCCTGCGGTGGCGCGCCCTCGCTGCACGAGGCGGCCAGCACCGCGACCAGCGCCACCGCGGCCATGCCGCCACGACTGAATCCTTTCCTCATGACCGACTCCGCGCGGAAAATAATGAACTGGCCGGTATGGTATAAATAGAAAACCAAGTAGTCTAGTATTGCCGCATGACCCGCAAGACCGCCGCATCCGCCGCCACGCCGCGGGCCACCGGCCCGGGCCGCCCGAAGGACCTGGGCAAGCGCCTGGCGATCCTGGAGGCGGCCAAGCGGCTGTTCGTCGAACAGGGCTACCAGGGGGTGAGCATGGACCAGATCGCCGCCGCCGCCGGGGTGTCCAAGCTGACCGTCTACAGTCACTTCGGCGACAAGGAGACCCTGTTCTCGGCCGCCATCAGCGCCAAGTGCGAGGAAGTGCTGCCCGAGGACCTGTTCGTGCGCCCGCCCGAGGGCCCGCTGCGCGAGCAGCTGCGCGCCATCGGCCACGCCTTCTTCGCCCTGATCACCAGCGAGGAGGCCATCAGCATGCACCGCATGATGACCACCCCCGGCACCGCCGAGCACGGGCTGCGCGAGCTGTTCTGGAACGCCGGCCCGCGCCGGGTCCAGGAGGTGTTCGCGCGTTTCCTGCAGGCCCGGGTGGACGAGGGCCAGCTGCGGATCGAGGACGTGCCGCTGGCCGCCTCGCAGTTCTTCTGCCTGCTCAAGGGCGAGCTGCACTCGATGCTGACCTGCGGCCTGCGCGAGGCCCCGGGCCCGGCCGAGGTCGCCCGCCACATCGACGCCACCGTGGACTTCTTCCTGCGCGCCTATGCGGCCTGAGCCATGCGGCGCGGCCGGCGCGGGACGGAGGTGCCGGTGACTTCCGGCACTGAGCGCCCCGCCCCGCCCCGGCGATCCTTTCCCGGCAAGCCGGAGGCCGGCCCGGTAGAATGCCCGGCTTCCCGCGTTGGATGACTTCCCCATGACGATCGATTACGCCCGCGCCCGCGAACTGATGGTCGAACAGCAGGTTCGTCCCTGGAACGTGCTGGACATGGCCGTGCTGGACGTGGTCGGCCGGTTGCCCCGCGAGGCCTTCGTGCCCGAGGCGCACCGCGCGCTGGCCTACGCCGACCTGGAGATCCCGCTGGGCCACGGCGCGAAGATGATGAAGCCGGTGGTCGAGGGCCGCATGCTGCAGGCGCTGGAGCTCCGGCCCGGCGACAGCGTGCTGGAGGTCGGCACCGGCAGCGGCTACGTCAGCGCCTGCCTGGGCGCGCTGGCGCGCGAGGTGGTGAGCGTGGAGCGGGTACCGGAACTGGCCGCCGCGGCGCGCGCGCGGCTGGACGCCACCGGGCTGGGCACCAACGTCCGGGTCGAGGCCGCCGACGCGCTCGCGTTCGACCCGGGCTGGCAGTTCGACGCGGTGTGCGTCACCGCCGCCGTGGACCAGGTGCCGCCGCGCTTCCTGCAGTGGCTGCGCCCGGGCGGACGGCTGTTCGTCGTGCGCGGCCGCGCCCCGGTGATGGAAGCGGTGCTGCTGCGCCACGGCGGCGAGGTCAACGCCGCGCCCGTCGCATCGTTGTTCGAAACCGAGCTGGAGTACCTGCACGGCGCCGAGCCGGCGCCGCAGTTCCTGTTCTGACCGCCGTGCCCCGGCGCGGCCCTCCGGACCCCCACGACGGCCCGCCGCGCGCGGCGGGCCCCACACGAAGATAAGGAAGCCGCTGATGATCCGCCATTCCCTCGCCCTGGCCCTGGCGGCCGCCCTCGCCTCCGCCTCCGCGGACGCCGCCGACCTGCTGCAGACCTACGAGATGGCGCGCAACGGCGATACGCAGCTGGCGATCGCCGAGTCCAACAGCCTCTACACCAAGGAAGGCGAAGTGCAGGCCCGCGCCGCGCTGCTGCCGCAGGTCTCCGGCGACGCCTCGCTGCGCCGCAGCCGCACCGAGCTCGACGGCCTGCCCGGCACCCGCACCAGCACCAGCCGCAGCTACGGCCTGAGCGCCAGCCAGACCCTGTTCAACTGGGGCCAGTTCTCCTCGCTGCGCGCCCAGCGCTCGCTCAGCGCCGCCGCCGACAGCACGCTGGAAGCGGCCAACGACGACCTGATGGTGCGCACCGCGGCGGCCTACTTCGACGTGCTGGTGGCCATCGAATCGCTGGCCGCGGCCGAGACCAACGAGTCGGCGGCCAAGCGCCAGTTCGACTACGCCGACAAGCGCCTGGAAGTCGGCCTGGCGCCCATCACCGACGTGCACGAGGCCCGCGCCCAGTACGACGAGGCGCGCGCCAACACCATCCTGGCCCGCAACGCGCTGGAAGACGCCTACCAGGCGCTGTCGGAGCTGACCGGCCAGCCGGTGCGCGAGCTGCGCGCACTGCCCACCGACTTCCGCCCGCAGCTGCCGGCCGGGCGCGCCGACGCCGACGCCTGGGTGGCCGCGGCCATCGAGCGCAACCCCTCGCTGCAGGCGCTGAAGCTGCAGGCCGATGCCGCCGAGGCCAGCGTGCAGACCGCGCGCGCCGGCCACTACCCGACCCTCTCGCTGGGCGGCACCTGGGGCAAGGACGCGGCCTGGGGCGACACCGTCAGCACCGGCGGCGGCCTGGCCGGCGACAGCACCGGCACCTCGGTGGGCCTGACCCTGAGCGTGCCGATCTTCTCCGGCGGCGCGACCCAGTCGCGCGTGCGCCAGGCCATCGCCCAGCGCGACATCGCCCAGGACCAGTACGAGCAGCAGCGCCGCGCGCTGGACCGCAACACGCGCAACCTCTACCAGGCCCTGGTGGCCGGCGTGAGCGAGGTCGAGGCGCGCCGGCTGGCGGTGGTCTCGGCGCAGAGCGCCTACGACGCCTCGCAGGTCGGCCTGGAAGTGGGCACGCGCACCGTGCTGGACGTGGTGCAGAACCAGCGCACGCTGTTCGCCGCGCAGGTCGAGTACGCGCGCTCGCGCTACAACTTCCTGCTCAACCGCCTGCTGCTGGCCCAGGCCGTGGGCGAGCTGGACGTGGAGCAGCTGCGCGAGGTCAACGCCCTGCTCACCGCCGATGCCGAGGCGCAGCTGGCGCCGGCCGCCACGACGAACCAGTAAGGCCGGCAACCGGACGACGCCACGCGCAGGGCCGCCTCCGGGCGGCCCTGCCGCTTTCAGGCCGCCGGTGCGGCCGGTGCCGTCGCGGCCGCGGCGGGCAGGTCGGCCGCGATCAGCTCCAGGGTACGGCGCAGCGCGCCACGGCCCTGCTCCACCAGGTCGCAGCCCGCGCGCGACATGGCGCGGCGCGCGGCGGGGTCGCCCAGCAGGTCCTCGAGCGCGCCGGCGATCGCGTCGGCGTCGGCACCGACGCGCAACGCCCCGGCCTCGTCCATGCGCCGGGAGATCTCGGCGAAGTTGTGCAGGTGCCGGCCGGTCACCACGGGTGTACCGACCGCGGCCGCCTCCAGCAGGTTGTGGCCGCCCACCGGCTGCAGGCTGCCGCCGATGAAGGCCACGTCGGCGCAGCCGTAGAACGGCATCAGCTCGCCCAGGGTGTCGATCACGAACACGTCGTGCTCCGCGCGCGGCCAGGCGTCGCGCTGGCGCGTGCCCACGCGCCAGCCGCCCTCGGCCGCCGCGGCCTCCACGCGCTCGAAGCGCTCCGGATGGCGGGGCGCCCACAGCAGCAGCAGGTCGGGCCAGCGCGCGCGCAGGCGCCGGTGGATGTCCAGCACCGCCTGCTCCTCGCCCTCGTGGGTGCTGGCCGCGATCCACACCGGCCGCGGCGCGCCGAGCGCGTCGGCGAAAGCGGCCACGAACGCCGGCTGCCCGTCCGGCACGGCGATGTCGTACTTGAGGTTGCCCAGCACCCGCACCTGCCCGGGGCGCGCGCCGAGCTTCTGGTAGCGGCGCGCATCGGCGGCCGACTGCGCCGCCACGCAGGCCACCGTGCGCAGCGCGCGGCCGATCAGGGGCCGCAGCAGGCGGTAGCCGCGCAGCGAGCGCGCCGACAGCCGCGCGTTGAGGATGTACACCGGTATGCCCAGGTCGCGGCAGCCGAACAGCATGTTCGGCCACAGCTCGGTCTCCATGATCAGCGACAGGTGCGGGCGGAAATGCTCCAGGAAGCGCGCCACGCTGCCGGGCAGGTCGTAGGGCAGGTACACGTGCTCCACCCTGCCGCCCCACAGTGCGCGCACCCGCGCCGAGCCGGTGGGGGTGATGGTGGTGATGACCCAGCGGATGTCCGGCCGCTGCGCCAGCAGCGCGTTCACCAGCGGCGCGGCGGCGTTGACCTCGCCCACCGAGACCGCGTGCAGCCACACGCACGGCCGGCCGGGCTGGGCGCCGTAGGCGGCGTAGCGCTCGTCCCAGCGGTTGAAGTACTCGTGCACGCGGAAGCCGCGCGAGACCAGGTGGTAGAGCGTGAACGGCGAGAGCAGGTACAGCGCCAGCGAGTACAGCGCGCGCACCGCGCGTTCGCCCAGGTCCTTCCGCGAGTGTCCGTCATGCATCCGGCCAGCATAGCCGAGCCCGCGGTGAAGGGCCGTAGAATGGCCCCATGACCGCGCCCGACACGCCGCCGCCGCGCCCGCCGCTTACGCCGCGCCACTGGCCGATGAGGCTGGCGCTGGGCG
>DASRYN010000149.1:0-2030 GCA_035687185.1 Pseudoxanthomonas sp.
GAGCGCGGCGCGGAACGGCGTGCCGTCGCCCCGGCGCATGCGCGCCGCGCCGCCGGGCAGCTCGCCGCCGTCCAGCCAGGCCCGCAGCGCCGGCAGGTCCCCGTCGGCCACCAGCGCCGAGAGCGGCTCGCCGTACAGTTCCTCCGGCTGCCGGCCGAACAGGCCGCCGCAGGCCGGGTTGGCATAGAACACGCGCTCGCCCGCCAGGATCATCAGTCCGTCCGGCAGGATCCGCACCAGCTCGCGGAACTGCTGCTCGCGCTCGTCCAGCAGCTGCCGGGTGTGCTGTTCCTCGGTCACGTCCTGGGCGGTGCCGCGCAGGAACCCGCGCCCGGACTCCTCGATCCGCTGCGCGCGCAGCCGCAGCAGCCGCTCCTGGCCGCCGGGGCCGGTGAACGGCAACAGCACGTCCAGCTTCTGCGCGCGCCCGGCGGCCATCTCGGCCAGCAGCCGGTCCAGCCGCGCCTGGCTTTCGGCATCGGCGGCCACCAGCACGTCGCCCAGCCGGCGCGGGCGCTCGTCGCCGGCGGCCTGGCCCACCAGGTGCAGCAGGATCGGGCAGAAGCGGCCGCGCAAGGTGGCGGCCTCGACCTCCCAGGAGCCCAGCCGCGCCAGCCGCTGCGCCTCCTGCAGCCGCGCCATGGCCTGCTCGCGCGCGCGCTGCGACTGCAGCTCGGCGGTCCGGTCGGACACCACGACCAGGCGCACGCGCTGGCCGCCGCGGGCGATCTCCGAGCTGCGCAGCTCCACGTCGCGGAAGCTGCCGTCGCTCACCCGCAGGCGCTCGATCCAGGCCCGCGGCAGCTCCGGCGCGCTGCGTTCCACCTCGACCCCGGCGTGGAAGAAGCCGTGCTGCTCGGGCGGCCACAGCATCACCATGTCCATGCCGCGCAGCTCGCCGCGCGACCAGCCCAGGAAGGCGCTGGCGGCCTGGTTGGCGTCCAGGATCTTCAGCGTGGCCAGGTCGTAGGTCCACATCGGGCTGGGATTGCCCTCGAACAGCTCGCGGTAGCGGGCCTCCGAGTCCAGCGCCTGGCGCTGCGAGTCCAGCAGGCGCTCGACCAGCGGCCGCAGCAGCAGGTAGAGCAGGGCCGCGGTGGCGACCATGTACAGGGCGCCCTTCCAGGTCTGGAAGCGGGTGATGGCCGCCGCGTCGCCGGACACCAGCAGCGCGACCACGTGGTCGCTGGCCACGATCCACAGCACCCCGAACAGCAGGTACAGCAGCGGGATGCGCCAGGCGATGGCCCGCGCGGCGGGCCTGCTGCTGGCTGGCGCATCGCCGGTGCGCGGCGACGGCCGGCGCTCCCCGGTCCTGGCCTCGTGCATCGATCCCCCTGCGTTGGCGGTCGCGCGGAAGCATATCAGCGCCGCCGCCGCATCCGCGCGCCCGCGCGGCTCAACAAATGCGCGGCGCTGCCGTTAACGCCACGAGAGCCCCGGCCGGGGTGCAAGGTCACGGAGTCACGGGGCGTGGACGCGGGTGCGATCGCCAGCCTGTTGCAACATCCGATCAGCAGCGCGCTGCTGGTGCTGGACCGCGATGGCCGGGCGCTGGTCGCCAACCCTGCCGCGCAGGCCATGGGCCTGCCGCAGGCCGCGGCCGGCTACGCCGCGATGCTGCAGGACCTGCGCCACGCGCTGGCCACCGGCGGCGCGCAGGCCGTGGCCTGCAGCCTGCCCGGGCCGGGCCGGCGCCTGGACGGCTGGCTGCGCGCCGTGCGCGACCCGGCCGGCGGCGTGCTGGCCTATACCCTGAGCATCCCCGACCCCGAGGGCGCCAGCCGCTGGCAGGTGGCCCTGGACAGCGCCGGCCACGGCCTGTGGGACTGGGACATCGGCGCCAACCGCATCTTCCGCTCCGAGAGCTGGCTGGCCATGCTCGGCTACACCGCCGAGGACGTGGCCGAGGGCGGCCTGGAGGCGGCGATGGCGCTGGTGCATCCCGACGACCTGGAGCGCGTGCGCGGCGCGGTGCGCGCGCACCTGGAAGGCCGCACCGACGTCTACGCCTGCGAGCACCGCCTGCG
>DASRYN010000150.1:0-2224 GCA_035687185.1 Pseudoxanthomonas sp.
CCCGCCGCCTCTACCGCGAGATCGAGCGCCTGCAGGCGCTCCTCGACCAGGGCCGGCTGTCGCGCCTGGCCGCCGCGGTGCGCCGCCGCCTGGCGCGGCGGCGCGCGCGGCAGCCGCGCGCGGAGTAGGCTTGCCCCGCCCGGGTGGGCGATAATCGCGGCATGGACACCTGAGCCGCCGCGCGTCCGTCGGGATCGCGGCTTCACCTTCATCCCGGAGACGCGCATGGCCGAAGCCGTCCGCCACGACAAGACCGCGCGCCAGCTGCGCCTGCTGTCCGACGCCCTGGACAGCGGCCGGCTCGGCCCGGTGCGACGGCTGGTCAACACCCTCTCCCCCGCCGAGATCGGCAACCTGCTCGAGTCGCTGCCGCCGGGCAAGCGCGAGGTGGTCTGGGGCCTGGTCGATCCCGAGGACGACGGCGAGGTGCTGCTGCACGTCGGCGACGAGGTGCGCGAGAGCCTGATCGCGGACATGGACCCGGACGAGCTGGTCGCCGCGGTCGAGGACCTGGACATCGACGACCTGGCCGACCTGGTCGAGGACCTGCCCGACACGGTCATCGACGAGGTGCTCAAGTCGATGGACCGCGAGAACCGCGAGCGCCTGGAGCAGGTGCTGTCCTACCCGGAGGACACCGCCGGCCGCCTGATGAACCCGGACGTGGTCACCGTGCGCGCGGACGTGAACGTCGACGTGGTGCTGCGCTACCTGCGCCTGCGCGGCGAGCTGCCGGACCACACCGACCACCTGTACGTGGTCAGCCGCCGCCACCAGTACCTGGGCCGGGTGCCGCTGGCGGCGCTGGTGACCCACGAGGACACCACGCCGATCAACCGCCTGATCGACGACGAGCAGCCGGCCATCGACGTCAACGAGTCCTCGCAGGAGGTCGCGCGCAAGTTCTCCGACCACGACTGGATCTCCGCGCCGGTGGTGGACGACAACAACATCCTGCTCGGCCGCATCACCATCGACGACGTGGTGGACATCATCCGCGAGCAGGCCGAACACCAGGCGCTGGGCGCGGCGGGCCTGGACGAGGACGAGGACCTGTTCTCGCCGGTGCGGCGCGCGTTCCGCCGCCGCCTGATCTGGCTGTCGATCAACCTGGGCACCGCCTTCCTGGCGGCCGGCGTGGTGGGCCAGTTCGAGGGCACCATCGACCGGCTGGTCGCGCTGGCGGTGCTGATGCCCATCGTCGCCGGCATGGGCGGCAACGCCGGCACCCAGGTGCTGGCGCTGATGGTGCGCGGCCTGGCGCTGGGCCAGGTGGGCGCGTCCAACATCCGCACCCTGCTGTGGAAGGAAGTGCGGGTGGCGCTGTTCAACGGCGCGGTGCTGGGCCTGTTCCTCGGCCTGATCGTGCTGCTGTGGTTCCGCGACCCCGGGCTGTCGCTGGTGATCGCGGCGGCGCTGACCATCAACCTGCTGCTGGCCGCCTCCGCCGGCGTGCTGGTGCCGGTGACGATCCGGCGCTTCGGCTTCGACCCGGCGCTGGCCAGCGGCATCTTCCTGACCACGGTGACCGACGTGATGGGTTTCTTCAGCTTCCTCGGCCTGGCCACGCTGGTACTGGTGCGATGAGCGCCGCGGCCGCCCTTCCGAGCCCGGGCGCCCTCGCGCGCCTCGCACGCTGCCTGGCCGCGGCGCTGGCCTGCCTGGCCCTCGCCGGCTGCCACCCGGTGCCGCCCCGGCCGGAGGCGGCGTCCGGCGATTTCCTGGCCCGCGAGCTGGTGCTCGACGGCCGCAGCTACCGCTACCGCGTGTTCGTGCCGGCCGCGCCGGGGCCGCGGCCGGTGGTGCTGTTCCTGCACGGCTCGGGCGAGCGCGGCGGCGACAACCTGGCGCAGACGCGGGTCGGCCTCGGGCCGTACCTGCGCACGCAGCCCGACTTCCCGGCCATCGTCGTGTTCCCGCAGTCGCCGGCCGGGGAGTCCTGGGAGGGCCGGACCGCGGCCATGGCCATGGCCGCGCTGGAACAGGCCAGCCGCGAGTTCGGCGGCGACCGCGCCCGCACCTACCTCACCGGCATGTCGCGCGGCGGCTACGGCACGGTGGCCCTCGCCCTGGCCCACCCCGGCCGTTTCGCCGCGCTGGTGCCGGTGTGCGGCGGCGTCACCGCGCCGGGCACGCGCCCGGACCTGGACGACCTGTACGTGCATGCCGTCGCCGGCGCGCACGACCCGTTCGCCGCGACCGCGCACGGGCTGGCGCGCACGCC
>DASRYN010000151.1:0-36497 GCA_035687185.1 Pseudoxanthomonas sp.
ATCCGCCGTTCGCCGCCGGCCTGTGGGAGCCCGCGCTGCGGGCGCTGGCGCCGCGGCTGGCGCCGGGCGGCTGGCTGTACCTGGAATCGCCGCCGGAGCTCGCGCCCGTGCCGCCGCCGGACTGGCGGCTGCACCGCGAGCTGCGCACCGCGCAGGCCCGCGCGGCGCTGTATCGTGGCCCGGGCCCGGCATGCGCTGATACACTCGCGGACGCCAATCCGGCACCCTGAGCGTCCCACCGTGGCCAACAGCCGCACCGCCGTCTACCCCGGCACCTTCGACCCGATCACCAACGGCCACATCGACTTGGTGGCGCGCGCCGCGCCGCTGTTCGAGCGGATCGTGGTGGGCGTGGCCGCGAGCCAGGCCAAGGGCCCGACGCTGCCGCTGGAGCTGCGCGTGCGCCTGGCGCGCGAGGCGCTGGCCGGCCATGCCAACGTGGAGGTGCGCGGCTTCGACTCGCTGCTGGCGCATTTCGTGCGCGAGGTCGGCGCAGGCGTGCTGCTGCGCGGCCTGCGCGCGGTGTCGGACTTCGAGTACGAGTTCCAGATGGCGAGCATGAACCGCCACCTGATCCCCGAGGTCGAGACCCTGTTCCTGACCCCGGCCGAGCAGTACAGCTTCATCTCATCCTCGCTGGTGCGCGAGATCGCCCGATTGGGAGGCGACGTCTCGGGCTTCGTGACGCCGGCGGTGGCCGCGGCCCTGCGTGCGGCAAGGCGGGGCGATGCAGTTTCCGAATGACTCCAAGATCAAGGGAGGTTTGCTGATGAACAACACGACCCGCGCGCTGCTGGCCGCATGCCTGGTTTCCTCGCTGGCCCTGGCCGGCTGCAAGAAGGAGGAGCCGGTGGCCAACGAGGCCGCCGAGAAGAAGGTGCTGACCGCGCCCGCCAAGGACGACGACGCCGGCTGGAAGGCCTACCTGCCGGCGGTGGTGCAGGAGAACATGGGCAACATCACCAACAACCCGTTCCTGTACTACCTGCCGCCGGAGTCCGATCCGGAGTTCGCGGCCAAGTACGAGCGCCAGGTCGAGGCGGCCACCACCGCCATGGGCCGCGGCATCCAGAAGGGCAACCTGCTGGCCTTCGGTTCGCCGGCCTCGGCCAAGATGGCCGAGCTGATCGAGACCGCGTTCAAGGACGTGCCGCCGGACACGCTCAAGGGCGTGCGCATCCTGTTCATCGGCGACGCGGCCGACAACCCGCGCGTGCAGGCGGCCGTCGCGCCGACCGGCGCCGAGTACGTCTTCGTCGAAGCCAAGTAAGCAAGAGGACCGTGCCGGCGGCGTCCCGCGTGGGCGCCGCCGGCGCAACCGCCCGTCGTGTCGCTCCGCATCAACGAACTCTGCGTCAACTGCGACGTCTGCGAGCCGGCCTGCCCGAACCGGGCCATCTCGATGGGCGAAACCATCTACGTGATCGACCCGGCGCGCTGCACCGAGTGCGTCGGCCACTTCGACGAGCCGCAATGCGTGGTCGTCTGCCCCGTGGAGTGCATCGATCCGGATCCCGAGCACCCGGAGGAGCGCGAGGCGCTGCTGGACAAGCTGCGCCGGCTGCAGCGGGAGCACCCCGAGTTTTACGCGCAGGAGGCCGCCCCATGAACCTGCTTTCCCGTGCGCTGCTGGCGCTTTCGCTGCTGCTGCTTCCCGCGCTTTCCGCCGCGGCCGTGGAGGCGAAGCCCGGTGCTGAGCCGGCCGCCGCGTGCCCGCCGGGCGCCGCCATCGCCAGCGCGCACACGCTGGCTACCGAGGCCGGCTTCGAGGTGCTGGCGCAGGGCGGCAATGCGTTCGACGCCGCGGTGGCGGTGTCGGCGGCGCTGTCGGTGGTCGAGCCGATCAGCTCCGGCCTGGGCGGCGGCGGCTTCTTCCTGCTGCACGACGCGGCCAGCGGCCGCGACGTGTTCGTCGACGCGCGCGAGACCGCGCCGGCCGCCGCCACGCCCGGCCGCTACCGCGACGCGGACGGCAGGCTGGACCGCGAGCATTCGCAGAACGGCCCCTGGGCCGCGGCCATCCCGGGCCTGCCCGCGGGCCTGGTGCACGTGGCCCGGCGCTACGGGCGATTGCCGCTGTCGGCCAGCCTGGCCCCGGCCATCCGCCTGGCGCGCGACGGCTTCCCGGTGTACGCGCGGCTGGAGCGCGGCTATGCCGCCCGCCGCGAGGTGATGGAGCGCTATCCCGGCACGCGCGCGGTGTTCTTGGCCGGCGGCCAGCCGCCCCGCCAGGGCCAGGTGCTGAAGCAGCCGGACCTGGCGCGCACGCTGGAGGCGCTGGCGCGCGACGGGTTCGACGGGTTCTACCGCGGCCCGGTGGCGAAGAAGCTGGTGGACGGCGTGCGCGCCGCCGGCGGCCGCTGGACCGCCGCCGAGCTGGCCGCGTACCAGGTGAAGGAACGCGAGCCGCTGCGCTTCGGCTACCGCGGCTGGGAGATCGTGACCGCGCCGCCGCCGTCGTCCGGCGGCGTGGCGCTGGCGCAGATGCTGCAGGTGCTGGCGGGCTGGGACCTGCGCGGGATGGACCCGGCCGCGCGCGCGCACCTGACCATCGAATCCATGCGCCGCGCCTTCCGCGACCGCACCTTCTACCTGGGCGACCCGGACTTCGTGCACGTGCCGGTGGACGTGCTGGCCAGCCCGTACTACGCCGCCGGCCTGCGCGCGACCATCAACCCGGAGCAGGCCACGCCCAGCGACGTCTTCTCCGGCCTGCCCACGCCGCTGGAAGACGAGGAGACCACGCACTTCTCGATCATCGACGCCGAGGGCAACCGCGCCGCGGTCACCCAGACGGTGAACCTGCTGTTCGGCTCGGGCCTGGTGCCGCCGGGCACCGGCGTGCTGCTCAACAACGAGATGGACGACTTCGCGCTGCTGCCGGGCCAGGCCAACGCCTTCGGCGTGATGGGCTACGAGGCCAACGCGCCGGCGCCGGGCAAGCGGCCGCTCAGTTCGATGACCCCGACCTTCATGGTCTCGCCCGACCGCATCGCGGTGCTGGGCACGCCGGGCGGCAGCCGCATCATCACCATGGTGCTGCTGGGCGTGCTGGGCTACGCCGACGGGCTGGGCGCGCAGGCGGTGGCCGCGCTGCCGCGCTACCACCACCAGTGGAAGCCGGACGTGGTGCAGGCCGAGACCGGCGCCTTCGACCCCGCCGTGGCCGCGCGGCTGCGCGCGATGGGCCACGTCCTGCAGATGCCGGAGGACGCCGTGTCCGGGCGCGCCTCCAGCCACGTCTGGGGCAACCTGCAGACGGTGATGTGGGACCGGCGCCGCGGCGCGCTGGAGGCCGGCGGCGACCCGCGCCATCCGGAAAGCTCGGCGCAGGTGCGGCAGGCGCCGCAGGCGGCGCCCTGAGCGGGCACGGCTTGCGGATTCTTAACCGCGGCGCCGCTAGCATTCGCGCATGAAACTCTGGTCCATCCGCGGCAACTCGCAGAAGCTCGACGGCGGCTCCATGTTCGGCAACGCGCCGAAGGCCATGTGGGAGAAGTGGGCCCCGCCGGACGAGCACAACCGCATCGACCTGGCCTGCCGCGCGCTGCTGGCCAGCCCGCTCAACGGCAGGACCGTGCTGTTCGAGACCGGCATCGGCGCGTTCTTCGAGCCGAAGCTGCGCGAGCGCTACGGCGTGCAGGAGGACCGCCACGTCCTCGTCGATTCGCTGCGCGCGGCCGGCTTCGAGCACGAGGACATCGACGTGGTGGTGCTCAGCCACCTGCACTTCGACCACGCCGGCGGGTTGCTGGCGCCCTGGGCGGAAGGGCGCGCGCCGGAGCTGCTGTTCCCCAACGCGACCTACCTGGTCGGCGCCGCGCACTGGGCGCGCGCGCGCAACCCGCATCCGCGCGACCGCGCCAGTTTCATCCCCGAGCTGCCCGGCCTGCTGGAGGGCAGCGGCCGGCTGGAGCTCGTCGACGGCCCGCGCTCGCGCGCGCTGGGCGATGCGGTGCGCTTCCACTTCAGCGACGGCCACACGCCGGGGCTGATGCTGGGGGAGATCCTCGGGCCGGAGGTCGTGGACGGGCAGCCGCACGGCGGCGTGGCGTTCTGCGCCGACCTCATCCCCGGCCGCTCCTGGGTGCACCTGCCCATCACTATGGGCTACGACCGCAACGCCGAGCTGCTGATCGACGAGAAGCGCGCCTTCCTGGAAGACAAGCTGGCGCGCGACGTGCACCTGTTCTTTACCCACGACCCCGGCTGCGCCCTGGCCCGCGTGGTGCGGGACGCCAGGGGGCGCTTCGGCACCGCCAACGAGGTGCCCGAACTGCAGGCGCGGCCGCTGGCCGCCTGAGCCGGCGGCGCCCTGGCGCTTGCCACGGCGCGCCGCTCCCACGAGGATGGGCGCTCCACCGTCGGGGAGGTGCTGCATGGGAGTTCCGCGTCCGCTGTCCGTCCGTTCCGTCCTGTCGCTGGCCGCGCTGGTGGCGGCCGTGCCCGCCGCGTGCGCGGCGCCCGCATCCGGGCCGGCGGTGCAGGTCCGCATCGACCAGCTCGGCTTCCTGCCCGGCGCGCACAAGCTCGCGCTGGTGGAGGGCGGGCCGGCGCGCGCGTTCGAGGTGGTGGACGAGGGCGGGCAGGTGGTATTGCGCGGCACGCTGCCGGCCGCGGCGCGCTGGGAGGCCTCCGGCAGCGAGGCCGCGGTGGCGGACCTGAGCGCGCTGTCCGTGCCGGGCCGCTACCGCCTGCGCGTGGACGGGGCGGTGGCGTCCGATCCGTTCGCGGTCGATCCGCAGGCCTACGCGGGGCTGGCCGACGCCGCCCTCAAGGCGTTCTACTTCAACCGTGCCGGCACCGCGCTGGCGCCGGCGCATGCCGGGCCCTACGCGCGCCCGGCCGGCCATCCGGACACCGAGGTGGAGATCCATCCTTCCGCCGCCTCGCCATCGCACCCGGCCGGCAGCGTGGTGTCCGCGCCGAAGGGCTGGTACGACGCCGGCGACTACAACAAATACGTGGTGAACTCCGGCATCTCGACCTGGACGCTGCTCGCGGCCTGGGAGCACTACCCGGAATTCTTCCGCGGCCGCGACCTGGGCATCCCGGAAAGCGGCGACGCGGTGCCGGACATCCTCGACGAGGCCTGGTGGAACCTGGAGTGGATGCTGGCCATGCAGGACGCGGGCGACGGCGGCGTCTGGCACAAGCTCACCAACCTGCGCTTCGACGGCGAGGTGATGCCCGAGCGCGCCACCGCGCGGCGCTACATGGTCGGCAAGGGCACCGCCGCGGCGCTGGACTTCGCCGCGGTGATGGCCATCGCCAGCCGCCTGTACGCGCCGTACGAGGCGCGTTTCCCCGGCGCGCCCGCGCGGATGCGCGCGGCGGCCGAGGCCGCCTGGCGCTGGGCGCAGGCGCATCCGGACGTGGCCTACCGGCAGCCGCAGGACGTCCACACCGGTGCCTACGGCGATTCGCGCTTCGACGACGAGTTCGCCTGGGCCGCGGCCGAGCTCTACCTGCTGACCGGCGATGCGCAGTACTGGCGCGCGTTCGAGCGCCACGCCGCCGATCCCGGCGTGCCGTCGTGGGCCAGCGTCGGCGCGCTGGGATGGGTGTCGCTGGCCCACCATCGCGCGCGCCTGCCCGACGAGACCGCGCGGCGGCGCGTGGAGACGGCGGTGGAATCGCTGGCCGACGCGCTGGCCGCCCGCTGGAAGGCCTCGCCGTGGCGCGTGGCCATGCAGCCGGGCGATTTCGTCTGGGGCAGCAACGCGGTCGCGCTGAACCAGGCGATGATGCTGCTGCAGGGCTACCGCATCTCGCAGCGGCGCGAGCACCTCGACGCGGCGCAGTCCCAGCTGGACTACGTGCTGGGGCGCAACCCGCTGGGCGTGTCGTTCGTGACCGGGCAGGGCCTGCGCACGCCGCGCCACGTGCATCACCGCCCCTCGCAGGCCGACGGCATCGACGCGCCGGTGCCCGGCTGGCTGTCCGGCGGCCCCAATCCGGGCCGGCAGGATGCGAAGGACTGCCCGGTGCCGTACCCGTCGGCGCTGCCCGCGCGGGCCTGGCTGGACCACGGCTGCAGCTACGCCAGCAACGAGGTGGCGATCAACTGGAACGCGCCGCTGGTGTACGTCGCGGCGGGGGTCCAGGCGCTGACGCCGGCAAGCGCGCAAGCGGGCGCGTCGGACGGCAGTCCCTAGCCGGCTTGCGGGATATGCGTGGCCGGTTGGCGCCACCGCGCCAACCGGGCGCCTCTACAGCCGCGTGCCGAAGATGCGGTCGCCGGCATCGCCCAGGCCGGGCAGGATGTAGCCCCGGTCGTTGAGGCGCTCGTCGATGGCCGCGGTGTAGGCGGTCACGTCCGGGTGCGCGGCCTCGAGCGCGGCGAGTCCCTCGGGCGCGGCGACCAGGAAGATGCCCTTGATGCGGCGGGCGCCGGCACGCTTGAGCATGTCGATGGTGGCGACGAGCGTGCCGCCGGTGGCGAGCATGGGGTCGAGGATGAGCGCATCGCGCTCGTCCAGGCGGCCGGTGAGGCGCTCGAAGTAGGGCACGGGCTGCAGCGTCTCTTCGTCCCGTTGCAGGCCCACCACGCTGACCTTTGCCGCCGGGATCAGCGCCAGCACGCCGGGCAGCATGCCCAGGCCGGCGCGCAGGATCGGCACCAGAGTGATCTTGGCGCCGGCGATGCGCCGCACCTGCACGGGGCCCGCCCAGCCGTCCACGCTCGCCGCCTCGGTTTCCAGGTCGGCGGTGGCCTCGTAGGCGAGCAGGGTGCCCAGTTCGGTCACCAGTTCGCGGAAGCCCTTGGTGCTGAGCGAGGCGTCGCGCAGCAGGCCGATCTTGTGCTGTACCAGCGGGTGGCGGACTTCGACGGCGGCCATGGCGGGACGGTGCGGTAGGGGTGGGCATAGTCTGCCCGGTCCGGCCACGGATCCGCGAGGGGCTGGCAGGGCTGCAAAAGCCGGGTGCGTTGGGGAGGCCGTGTCCTGCCGCGATCGTTGGCGGGCGTCGCTGCGGTCGCCAGAAGCACGGGCAGCGCCCGCGTCTTCGCGAGCCGCCGCCTTCGCAGGAGGCGGCCTTGCCGGCGACACGGGCGACGGGATGACGAGGTGGCCAGCCATCCGGCGTGGCATGTCGCCCGCAAGGCGGGCTCCTACAGGGTGGGGCGTTCCTGCATGTTTCTGGTGCGTCGGGCGGCCGATGGCATGTTCTCGCAGGAGCCGGCTTTGCCGGCGACACGGGCGACGGGATGACGAGGCGGCCAGCATGGGACGGCACGGCCACAGCCGCAGCCGCAGCCTCCCCGTCCGTGGTCACCGGCATCCGCCGCGGCATCCTCGCCATTCCGCCTTCCAGACCGGTCCAAAAAAGGAGCCGGCCTGCGCCGGCTCCTCCTTCCCCCGGTGCGTGCCGTCAGAACGCCCAGCGCATGACCAGCTGGTAGCTCGGGCCGGCTTCCTCGGTCTCCAGCTCGTACTCGTCGTAGTCGCGATCGAGCTGGTCCTCCAGCGTGTTGAACTTGTCGAAGAATTCGTCCTTGCTCGCGTCGAGCAGGTTGTTGGCCGACAGGCGCACCGAGAAGCTGTCGCCGAAGCGCTTCTCCACGAATGCGTCCAGCTCCTCGCCGTAGCGGATGAGCGCTTCCTCGCCCATGAGCCGCGTGTAGGCGTCGCCCTGCTTGCGGTAGGTCACGCCGAAGCTGGCGGCCAGCGTCGGCAGGTCCTGGATGAAGCCGATGTTGAAGGTGCTCTTGGCTTGGTCGTTGAAGCGGCGCTCGCCCATGAAGTCGTCCACCTTCGAATCGACCCACGAGTAGTTCAGGAACACGCCCGTGTTGTCCATGCCGAACACGGACAGCGGGGTGGACAGGTCGAACTCGAAGCCGTAGACCTTGCCGTCGCCGACGTTGGCCGAGGTGAACAGCCAGCTGTCCGGCTGGAACGGGTTGGCGGCGATGGCTTCCGCCTCGCTCGCGTAGTCGCCGTCCTCGACCATCTCGGCGATGTCGTCCTCGTAGTCCTCGATCGCGGCCTCGCTGGGCTCGCCGGTGTTCACCAGCTCGACCAGGTCCTTCACGTCGCGGTAGAAGAAGTTCAGGCCCACCACGCCGCGGCGGCCGAGGCGGTGTTCGAAGCCCAGGTCGATGCCGTTGGCCGTCTCCGGCTCCAGCTCCGGGTTGCCGATGTAGTCGTTGTCGCCGAACTCGCCGTCCAGCAGCGCCGGCACCAGCTCGTTGAAGTTGGGGCGCTTGACGGTCCGGGCCAGCGACAGGTTGATGCGGTCCGCCTCGGTGACGTCCCAGCGCAGGTTCACCGAGGGCAGCAGCTCGTTGTAGTCCTTGTCGACGCGGCCTTCGCTTTCGCCGTCCTCCAGGTAGTCCACCTGGCCGCGGGTGGTCTCGTAGCGCAGGCCGGCCTCCCAGGCGAACACCGCCCCCTTGCCGCTGAGCATGACGTACGGGTCCACCCGCTTCTCCTCGATCACCGAGGCCACGCTGCCGTCGAGCGCGTAGTCGGCCGGGAAGCGCGGGGCGGCCTGGCCTTCCTCGTCGGCCTCCCACTCGTAGCTGGTGACCAGGCTCTCGCGCTTCTTGTTGCGCACATCCACGCCGAACTCCAGTTCGGCGCCGCCGGCCGGGCGCTTGTGCGCCAGGGTGAAGCCGGTCTCGCTGTCCTTGGCGTCGATGGCCTCGGCCTCGTAGGCGGTCTCGTCCCACTCGGCGCCGTCCACGCTCCAGGTGTCGTCCCAGTTCTCCGCGCCGCTGACGTAGACGTCCTCGCCCTCGGTGGTGCCCTCGTAGTCCTCGAAGCGGGCGTGGTCCAGGCTCAGCCGCGTGGTGCCGCCGGCCATGCCGAAGCGGTACTCCAGGCCGACGCCGTAGTTCTTCTGGTCGTAGGGGTTCAGGCCAGGCACCCGCTTGTTCTGGACCTCGTCGTCGTCCAGCTCCTCCTCGAACGACACCTCGGTGACGTCGCGGTCGGTCTTGACGTAGAACGCGTCGAGGCTGAAGCGGCCGGTCTGGCCCACGTCGGCCGTGTAGCTCAGGTTGGCCGAGTAGTCGCGGCCGTCCTTCACCTCGGTCTGGTCCTCCCAGCTGACCTTCTCCTCCATCGTGTCGTCGGTGAAGCGGTCCGAGCGCTTGAACTTGGAGCGGTAGCGGTCCTGCACGTTGACGCCCGCCAGCAGGCGGCCCCCCAGGGCCTCCAGCGAGGTCACCGCGCCGAAGGTGGGGTTCACCTCGCCGTCGTCCCAGCGGTTGGCGCCGATGCGCACGTAGCTGCCCTCGAACTCGTAGGCGTCGCGCAGCACGATGTTGATGGCGCCGGCGACGGCGTCGCCGCTGCGGTTGGCGCTGGCGCTGCGCTTGATCTCGATGTGGTCGACCATCTCGGCCGGGATCCGGTCGACGTAGAAGGACCGGTCGTCGCCGGCGCCGGGCACCTTCTTGCCGTTGATCAGCACCTGGGTGTAGCCGCCGCCCAGGCCGCGCAGCTGCGCGCCGTCGTACTCCATGATGTCGCTGCCCACGAAGCCCACGCCGGGCACGCGCTTGAGCATGTCGCCGACGGTGTTGGGCTCGAACCGCTGGAAGTACTCCAGGTCGTACACCAGGGTGGGTTCGATGTCGGCGGCGCGGTTGCGGTAGGCGATCTCGCCCTGCACCACGATCGCGTCCAGCTGCTTGGGCTCGCCGCCGCCGCCGGCCGATCCATCGGGCGCGGCGGTTTCCGCGGCGATGGCGCCGGCGGGCAGCAGGACGGCGCAGGCGAGCGCGCGGGACAGGCCGACGGCCAGGGCATTGCGTTTCATGTGGGGAAGCATCCGTGGGTGGTAAATGAACGGAACTTTCACCCGCGGATGTGGCACTCGCATGACAGCGCCGTGTCGGCGTCAAGGTTCGATGTCGCTTCGCCGGATTGTCACAATCGCGTCATACGATGCGCGCTTCCGTCGTCTTTGCCCCGGGGATCCGAACAGATGAAGTTGCAAAGCCTGTCGCCGGCGATCGTGCTGCTGCTCGCCGCCTGCACCACCGCGCCCACCTCCGGCACCGCCGCCGCGCCCACCTCCGGCACCGCCGCCGCGCCCGACCGCGAACCGGACCAGTACGAGGCCGACGACATCCTGCTGCGCGACCATGACGTGCCGCACGCGGTGGTGAAGGAGGCGTTCGTCACCGAGGCCACACCGGAGGACAACATCGACTCGCCCGCCAGCTGGCTGCAGGACGGCCGGCTCATGGTGGTGGCCACCGCCAAGGCCACCGACCGCCTGGTGGTCTACGACGGCGACACCGGGCGCCGGCTGCGCACCGTCGGCGGCCCGGGCACCGGCCCCGGCCAGTTGCAGCGGCCCAACGGCGTGGCCACGGTCGACGACCGCTACGCCTTCGTGGTCGAGCGCGACAACCACCGCGTGCAGATGTTCCGCCTGCCGGGGTTCGAGCCGGTGCTCGCATTCGGCCAGGACGAGCTCGTGCAGCCCTACGGCCTTTGGGTGAACCGCAAGGGCGATGGCTACGAGGTGCTGGTCAGCGATGCGTACATGGCCGGCGAGGACGCGCAGGGCGAGGACATCGTGCCGCCGCTTTCGCAGCTGGACCGTCGCTTCCGCCGCTACGAGCTGGGCCAGGCGGGCGGCACCTGGACCGCGCGCGCCGCCGGCGCGTTCGGCGACACCACGGCCGCCGGCGCGATCCGCGTGCCAGAATCGCTGTTCGGCGATGCGGCCAACGGCCGCCTGCTGGTGGCCGAGGAGGACGTGCCCACCGGAACCCGGCTGCGCGAGTACGACCTGCAGGGCCGCTACCTCGGCCGCGACGTGGGCGCCGGCAAGTACGTCGCCCAGGCCGAGGGCATCGCCCTGATGCGCTGCGCCGACGGCAGCGGCTGGTGGGTGGGCAGCGACCAGTTCGCCGACCGCACCGTATTCCACCTGTTCGACCGCAGGAGCCTGGCGCACGTGGGTTCGTTCGCGGGCGAGGTCACCGGCCTGACCGACGGCGTGTGGCTGGACGAGCGCGGCGACGCGCGCTTCCCGCAGGGCGTGCTGTACGCCTCGCACCAGGACCTCGGCCTGGCCGCGTTCGACTGGCGCGACATCGCCGCGGCGCTGGGCCTGCCGGAGTGCCGGCGTTGAGCCGGCGCACGGCGCTGGCGCGCGGCCTGCTGGGCGCGCTGCTGTCCACCGCCTGCCTGCCGCTGGGCGCGCAGGAGCCCGCGGGCGGCGCCGAGCCGAACACCCGCGTGCCCGCCGGCGTGGCGCGCTACGCGCCGGACGTGTTCCCGGAACGGATCGTGGCCTCGCCGGCGCAGGACGCCGCGACCGGGCTGGCCATGTCCTGGCGGACGGACGCCACGGTGGAGGCGCCCTGGCTGGAGATCGTGGTCGCCGGCGACTCCCCGGACATGGGCCCGCCGCGCCGGGTGCGGGCCTCGACCCGTGCGCTGCAGACCGAGAACGGCCTGGCCCATTATCATCGGGCGGACGTGGACGGCCTGCAGCCGGACACGCTCTACGCCTGGCGTGTGCAGGGCGGCGGTACCTGGAGCGCATGGCACCACACCCGCACCGCGGCCGCGCCCGGCGCGCCGCTGACGCTGCTGTACTTCGGCGACACCCAGAACAAGAACGTCAGCCACGTCACCCGCGTGGTGCGCGAGGCCATGCGCCGCGCGCCGGAGGCCCGCCTGGCGCTGTTCGCCGGCGATCTGGTGAGCGGCGGCGACGGCGAGGACGACAACGAGTGGGGCGAGTGGTTCGAGGCCATGGGCGCGCTGCCGACCTCGATGGCGGTGGCGCCGGCCGCCGGCAACCACGAGTACACCGAGTTCTTCGAGGACACGCCGAAGGAATACGAGGAACTGGGCGTGCACTGGCCGGCGACGTTCGCACTGCCGCGCAACGGCGTGGCCCAGGCGCCGGACACCACGTACTGGTTCGATTACCAGGACGTGCGCGTGGCCGTGCTCGACGGCACCGCCGCGCTGCAGAAGGGCGCCGCGGCCGCGCAGGCGCGCTGGCTGGACCGGGTGCTGTCCGGCGGCGACCGCCGCTGGCGCATCGTGCTGCTGCACCAGCCGTTCCACTCGGCCGCGCGCGGCAAGGACAACGCGGCGCTGCTGCAGCACCTGATGCCGGTGGTGCGGCGCCACCGCGTCGACCTGGTGCTGCAGGGGCACGACCACGTCTACGGCCGGCGCACCGCCGGGGGCGACGGCGTCCCGCCGGTGCTCACCGTGTCGGTGGCCGGGCCGAAGCAGTACCGCCTGTCCGCGCGCGCCAGGGACACGATGCGCCCGGTGGGCGAGGACACCCAGCTGTTCCAGGTGCTGCGCATCGACGGCGGCCGGCTCCGCTACGAGGCCTTCACCGCCACCGGGCGCCTGTACGACGCGTTCGAGCTGGTGGACGAGGGCGGAGCCCGGCGCCTGGTCGAGATCGAGGACGGCCGCATCCCGGAGCGCGACTGCACCGCCCGCGCGCAGTCGCCCAAGGGCCGCGCCGACCGGTGCTGGGAGTGAGCGTGCGCCCCGCCGCCAGGCCCGTCCCGGTGCTGCGCGCGCTGGCGACGCTGGCGCTGTGTGCCGCGGCCATGGCCGCGCAGGCGGCCTCGCCGCACGTGGGCCATCCGTTCCTCGCGCCGCAGCCCGCGCAGGCGCCCGGGGAGGTGCTGCTGGCGGTGGAGATCCCCGCCGGCAGCTTCACCAAGTACGAGATCGGCGAGGACGGGCTGCCGCGCGTGGACCGCTTCCTGTCCACGCCGATGGCCTATCCGGCCAACTACGGATCCATGCCGCGCACCCTGGCCGGCGACGGCGATCCGCTCGACGCGCTGGTGCTGACCCGCGAACCGCTGCACCCGGGCGTGCTCGTGCGTTTCCGCCCGATCGGCTTCCTGCGCATGACCGACAAGGGCGAGCGCGACGAGAAGGTGATCGGGGTGCCGGTGGACGCGGTGGACCCGACCTATGCCGGCATCCGCGAACTGTCGGACCTGCCGGAGATGGAGCGGCTGCGCATCGAGGCCTTCTTCCGCGCCTACAAGCAGCTGCCGGGGCCGGAGAACCCGGTGCGCCTGGATGGCTTCGGCGGCGCGGCCGAGGCCAGGGCGCTGATCGGCGAGTCGATGCGCCGCTTCGAGGCCGGCCGCGGGCGCTGAGGCCGGCGGCGGCCGTCAGGCGGCCGCGGCCTGGCGGGCGCGCGGGCCCTCGCGCAGCGCGCGGCCCACCATCGTCACCAGCAGCTCCAGCTCCTCGGCGTCGATGCCGAAGTGCGGGGTGAAGCGCAGCGAGTTGGCGCCGCCGTGGATCACGTTGAGGCCGTGCCGGCGCAGCCACTCCTCGGTGGAGCCGGCGCCGTAGCACTTGTACTCGGGCGAGAGTTCGCACGAGAACAGCAGCCCGGTGCCCTGCACGTTGGTGATGGCCCCGCCCAGTTCGTCCTGCAGGCGGCGCAGCCTGGCCAGCGCCTCCGCGCCGCGCGCGCGGATGTTGTCGCGCAGTGCCGGGCCCAGGCCGTCGAGCACCGCGCAGGCCACGTCCAGCGCGCGCGGGTTGCTGGTCATGGTGTTGCCGTAGATGCCCTTGCGGTACAGCCCGGCGGCGCGCGCGTTCACCGCCAGCACCGACAGCGGGTACTGCGCGGCGTTGAGCGCCTTGGAATAGGTCTCCATGTCGGGCGGCGGCAGGTCCTCGAAGCCGGGGTAGTCGACGATGGACAGCACCCCGTGCGCGCGCAGGCCCGCCTGGATGGAGTCCACCAGCAGCAGGCTGCCGTGGGCCTCGGTGAGCGCGCGGGCGGCGGCGTAGAACGCCGGCGGCAGCGAACGGCCCGGGTCGCCTTCGCCCATCACCGGCTCCAGCAGCACCGCCTCGATGAACCAGCCGTTGGCCTCGGCGTCGGCGAAGGCGCGCTCCAGCGCGGCCACATCGTAGGGCGGGATGGCGATCAGCGAGTCCTCGCCGCGGTAGCTGGCCAGGAACTTCTGGTAGGTCCTGCGGGTGGAGTCCGAGTACAGCGCGGGGCGCTCGGTGCGGCCGTGGAAGCTGCCCTTGACCACCACGCGCTTGATGGCGCGGCCGGCGTGGCGCGCGCCGGGTTCGGTCATCTCGCGCGCGTTGACGTCGGCGATGCGCGCGCCCAGGCCCACCGCCTCGGAGCCGGAGTTGAGGCACATGAAGGCCGCGTACGGGCAGCCGCCGCGCAGGCCGATGGACTGGCGCAGCCGGCGTTCGAACCGCAGCTGCGACAGGCTGGGGGTCATGATGTTGGCCATGGCCTGTGGCCGCGCCATGGCCTCCAGCACCGCGGCGGGGGCGTGGCCGAAGCCGAGCATGCCGTAGCCGCCGGCGTCGTACAGCACCGCACCCTTGAGGGTGACCACCCACGGGCCGCGCGCGGCCAGCGCCACATACGGGTTCACCGCGTCGTCGGCGTAGAAGTTGACGAAGCCGGCCTGCACCTGCTGCAGCTGGGCCTGTTCGTCCAGGTCCAGCAGCCCGGCGAACTCGTCGCGCAGGCGGACGTACTCGGCGGCGGCGGCGGCGATGGCGGCCTGCAGGTCCGGGTGGCCGGCGGCCAGGCGCTCGACGGTGGCGTCGTCCAGGCCCCGGGTCAGGCGCTGGCCGCCGTGGGCGCGCAGCGGGGCAAGGGGGGCGAGGACGGACATGGGCACCTCCGGGTCGGGGCGGCCGGTCGCGGAGGCGGCCGGACGGGCGCGTGGCGGGTCCCGCAGCCGGCGCGGGCGCCGGAAGGGGCGTTCCGGGCCATGGTATCCGGGAAGGATCGTCGTTCGGCAGATATGATCTGCGCACAAACACCGAATGTTTCGGCGAAACGACGAAGGCCATTGCCCGATATGAAAGTCACCGCCTCGGACGAACGGCTGCTCTCGCTGCTGCGGGAGGACGCGCGCGCCTCCACCGCGCAGATCGCGCGGCGCCTGGGACTGTCGCGCACCACGGTGCAGAGTCGCATCGACCGGCTCGAGCGGCAGGGGGTGATCCGCGGCTACACCGTGCGCCTGCACGAGGACTACGACCAGGACCGCATCCGCGCGCACATCATGATCACCGTGCTGCCGAAGAAGATGGCGGCGGTGGTGCGCGCGCTGGCCGACATGCCGGAGGTGCGGGCCCTGCATTCGGTCAGCGGCCCGCACGACCTGGTGGCCCTGGGCGTGACCGCCGACGTGGGCGCGATGGACGAGCTGACCGACCGCATCGGCGCGGTGGACGGGGTGGAGCGCACCTCCTCCTCCATCGTGCTGTCGACCAAGTTCGAGCGCTGAGGGCCGTCCCGGCCGGCCGCGGCGCTCCCCTACAATGGCGCCCCCCGCCGCCGCATCGTCGCCTTGAAGAAGTCCGATTTCCACTACGACCTGCCCGAGGAACTGATCGCCCAGGCGCCGCTGCCGGAGCGTTCGGCCAGCCGGTTGCTGCTGGTGCCGCCCGCGCCGGCGCCTTTCGACGACCGCCACGTGCGCGACCTGCCCGGCCTGCTGGAGCCGGGCGACCTGCTGGTGTTCAACGACACCCGGGTGATCCCGGCGCGCCTGTTCGGCCAGAAGGAGAGCGGCGGGCGGGTGGAGATCCTGATCGAGCGGCTGCTGCCGGAGGCGCAGGCCCGGGCGCAGGTGCGCGCCAGCAAGCCCTTGCGCGCCGGCGGCCGCATCCTGCTCGACGCCGGCGGCCAGGCCGAGGTGCTGGGCCGCGACGGCGAGTTCTACCACCTGCGGTTCGAGGTGGAAGGCGGGCTGGAGGGCTGGCTGCTCAAGGCCGGGCGGCTGCCGCTGCCGCCGTACATCCGCCGCGAGCCGGGCCAGGACGACCAGGAGCGCTACCAGACCGTGTTCGCGCGCAAGGTCGGCGCCGTGGCCGCGCCCACCGCCGGCCTGCATTTCGACGAGCCGCTGCTGCAGGCGCTGCGCGAGCGCGGGGTGCAGTCCGGCCACGTGACCCTGCACGTGGGCGCCGGCACGTTCCAGCCGGTGCGGGTGGAGGACGTGCGCGAGCACCGCATGCACAGCGAATGGCTCAACGTGGGCGCCGAGCTGGTGGCCCAGGTGCGGCGCACGCGCGAGGCGGGGGGGCGGGTGATCGCGGTGGGCACCACCGTGGTCCGCGCGCTGGAGAGCGCCATGCGCGACGGCGAGCTGCACCCCTTCGCCGGCGAGACCCGCATCTTCATCTTTCCCGGCTACCGCATCCGCAGCGTGGACGCGCTGCTCACCAACTTCCACCTGCCCGAGAGCACGCTGCTGATGCTGGTTTCGGCCTTCGCCGGGCGCGAGCGGATCATGGAGGCCTACCGCCACGCGGTGGAACGGCGGTACCGCTTCTTCTCCTACGGCGACGCGATGCTGCTGTGGGGGCAGGCGCCGGCCTAGCCCGCTGGCGGCGGATGCCACGGGACGCGCGGCCGCGCGCCCGGGTCGGCGGCAGTGGCGGCCGGCGCCGGCGGCGGCGATCGGCGACAATACCGGCCCCCCGAACGTTCCGCGGCTCCATGTCCCGACTGCAGTTCCAGCTCCAGGCCACCGACGGCGCGGCTCGCCGCGGCCGCCTGACCTTTCCGCGCGGCACGGTGGAGACGCCGGCGTTCATGCCGGTGGGCACCTACGGCTCGGTCAAGGGCGTGCTGCCGGACCAGGTGCGCGCACTGGGGGCGGAGATCATCCTGGGCAACACCTTCCACCTGTACCTGCGCCCGGGGCTGGACGTGATCGCCGACCACGGCGGGCTGCACGGTTTCACGCGCTGGGACGGGCCCATCCTCACCGACTCCGGCGGCTTCCAGGTGTTCTCGCTGGCGCACAAGCGCAAGATCAGCGAGGCCGGGGTGACGTTCTCGGCGCCGACGGACGGGGCGCGCGTGTTCCTCGGGCCGGAGGAGAGCATGAAGATCCAGAAGGTGCTCGACTCGGACGTGGTGATGATCTTCGACGAGTGCACCCCGTACCCGGCCACGGAGGAGGTGGCGCGCCGCTCGATGGAACTGAGCCTGCGCTGGGCGCGGCGCAGCCGCGACGCCCACGACGCGCTGGAAAACGACGCGGCGCTGTTCGGCATCGTGCAGGGGGGCGTGCACGCGGACCTGCGCAGCCGGTCGCTGGACGGCCTGCAGGCCATCGGCTTCGACGGTTACGCCATCGGCGGCCTGGCGGTGGGCGAGCCGGAGCACGAGCGCAACGCGATGCTGGAGCACCTGCATCCGCGCCTGCCGGCCGACCGGCCGCGCTACCTGATGGGCGTGGGCCGGCCGGAGGACCTGGTCGAGGGCGTGGCCCGCGGGGTGGACATGTTCGACTGCGTCATGCCCACGCGCAACGCGCGCAACGGGCACTACTTCACCTCCTTCGGCACCGTGCGCATCCGCAACGCGCGCTACGAGCGCGACATGGACCCGATCGAGCCCGGTTGCGGTTGCGTGGCCTGCGCCGGCGGCTACACCCGCGCCTACCTGCGACACCTGGATCGCTGCAACGAGATGCTGGGGCCGATCCTGGGCACGCTGCACAACCTCTGGTACTACCAGAAGCTGATGGCGCAGATGCGTGCGGCCATCGCCGAGGGGCAGTTCCAGGCGTTCCGGAGCGCGTTCCACGCGGCGCGGGGCGGATCGCCTGGCTGAGCCGGCCACCGGGGCCGGCCGGGCCGGGTGTCGGCGTGCGGGCGGCATGGGGCGCAGAGTCGGCTGCGGCAGGACCGCCTCCGGCCGCGCCCGGCGGCCCCGGCACCGGCGACCCGACCGCTTCCCGCGCGCCGCGGCCCGCCGCAGCCGACGCGCCCGGACGTGCCGCCGGAGTCCGGGCGGGAACCCCGCGGCGCGGGAATGGTCGGAATTGCGGCTTGCAAAGGAGGCCGTGCGCCCCTATGGCATAATCCCCGGCTATTTCGAAACGACCAGGAAGACCCATGAGCCTTCTCGCCACCCTCGGCCCGTCCGCCATCCTCGCCGCCGCGCCCGCGCCGCAGGGCGGCGGCTTCGGCATGCTGCTGTTCCCGATCGTCCTGATCGCGATCATGTACTTCCTGATGATCCGCCCGCAGATGAAGCGGCAGAAGGAGCACCAGGCCATGCTCGGCAAGCTGTCCCGCGGCGACGAGGTGCTGACCAACGGCGGCCTGGCCGGCGTGGTCACCGACATCGGCGACAACTTCGTGACCCTCGAGGTCGCCGACAACGTGCGCATCCGCGTGCAGAAGGGCGCCATCGCCAACGTGCTGCCCAAGGGCACGCTGAAGTCCGCCTGATCCTCCCGTCCCACCGCTGAGCGTGGTCCCGCGGGGCGGGGCCGCGCGGGGTCCCGCAATGCTCGAATTCCCCCGCTGGAAGTATTTCGTCATCCTGCTGGTGCTGGCGGTCAGCGCGCTCTACGCGCTGCCGAACGTCTACCAGAACGACTACGCGGTGCAGATCACCGCCAGCCGCGGCGCCGCGCTCGACGACGCGCTGCGCGGCCGCGTCGAGGCCGGGCTGAAGGAGGCGGGCGTGACCGCCAAGTCCGTCGCCGTCGAGGGGGGCAACCTGATGGTGCGCCTGGCCGACGCCGACGCCCAGACCCGGGCCGCCGACGCCCTGCGCTCCGACCTGGGCGAGAACTACACCGTCGCCCTGAACCTGGCCTCCAACGTGCCCGACTGGCTCGACCGCCTGGGCGCCAAGCCGATGGTGCTGGGCCTGGACCTGCAGGGCGGCGTGCACTTCGTGCTGCAGGTGGACCAGCAGGCGGCGCTGGAGAAGCGCGTGGACGCCTACGTCGAGGACGTGCGGGTGACCCTGCGCGACAACCGCATCCGCTACACCGCGGTGGACCGCCGCGCCGACCACTCCATCGCCGTCTCGCTGGGCTCGGGCGCCGATCCGGCCAAGGCCCGTGAGGCGCTGGCGCGCGCCATGCCGACCCTGACCCTGGAAGGCGAGGGCGCCGGCCTGGTGGTGCGCATCCCCGAGACGGAGCTGACCCAGATCGCCGGCTCGGCCATCGAGCAGAACATCACCACCCTGCGCAACCGCGTCAACGAGCTGGGCGTGGCCGAGCCCATCATCCAGCGCCAGGGCGACGACCGCATCGTGGTGCAGCTGCCCGGCGTGCAGGACACCGCCGAGGCCAAGCGCATGATCGGCGCCACCGCCACGCTGGAATACCGCGCCGTGATCGACGGCAGCGCCGCCGACGCGGTGGCCACCGGCCGCGTGCCGCCAGAGGCCAAGGTGTTCTACCGCCGCGACGGCCGCCCCGAGCTGCTGAGCAAGCGGGTGATCGTGACCGGCGACCAGATGGTGGCCGCGCAGAGCACCGTCGACCAGAACGGCCAGCCTGCGGTCAGCGTCACGCTGAACAACGTCGGCGGCGACCGCATGTTCGACTTCACCAGCCAGAACGTCGGCAAGCCGATGGCCGTGGTCTACACCGAGCGCATCCCGCAGGTGACCATGGTCGACGGCAAGGAGGTCCGCAGCTTCCGCGTCCGCGAGGAGGTCATCTCGGTGGCCAACGTCAACGGCGTGTTCGGCAAGAACTTCCAGACCACCGGCCTGGAGAAGACCGAGGCCGACGACCTGGCCAAGCTGCTGCGCGCCGGTTCGCTGGCCGCGCCGATGGACTTCGTCGAGGAGCGCATCGTCGGCCCCAGCCTGGGCAAGGAGAACGTGGAGCGCGGCGTCACCGCGGTGCTGTACGCGTTCCTGTTCACGCTGCTGTTCTTCGCGGTGTACTACCGCATGTTCGGCGTGATCACCGGCATCGCGCTGCTGTTCAACCTGCTGATCGTGGTGGCGATCATGTCGCTGTTCGGGGCCACCATGACGCTGCCGGGCTTCGCCGGCCTGGCGCTGTCCATCGGCCTGTCGGTGGACGCCAACGTGCTGATCAACGAGCGCATCCGCGAGGAGCTGCGTTCGGGCGTGCCGCCCAAGGCGGCCATCGCCGGCGGCTACGAGAAGGCGTCCGGCACCATCTTCGACGCCAACCTCACCGGCATCCTCGCCGGCGTGGCGCTGTACGCCTTCGGCACCGGCCCGCTCAAGGGCTTCGCGCTGACGATGGTGATCGGCATCCTGGCCTCGATGTTCACCGCGATCACCGTATCGCGCGCACTGGCGGTGCTGGTGTATGCGCGCCGCAAGAAGCTCAAGTCCCTGGCGGTCTGAGGGAGGACCGAGAACCATGAAGATCTTCCCGCTGAGCCTGATCCCCAACGACACGCGCATCGACTTCATGCGGATGCGCTGGGTGTCGGTCGCCGTGGCCGCGCTGGTGTTCGCCGCGGCGGTGGCCGGCATCGCGGTCAAGGGTTTCAACTACGCCCTGGACTTCACCGGCGGCACCGTGGTGGAGGTGCGCTTCGAGCGCCCGGCCAACGTCGACCAGGTGCGCGAGCGCCTGGACACGGCCGGGTACGCCGGCGCGCAGGTGCAGAGCTTCGGCTCGGGCACCGACCTGCTGGTGCGGCTGCAGCCGCGCGACGGCGAGACGACCACCGATGCCAACAACCGCACCGCGCAGGAGGTGCTGGCGGCGGTGGCCGCGCCGGACAACCGCGCCACGCTGATGCGGACCGAGTTCGTCGGCCCGCAGGTGGGGCGCGAGCTGGCCATCAACGGCCTGTACGCGGCCATCTTCGTCGTGGTGGGCTTCCTGATCTACATCGGCTTCCGCTTCGAGTGGAAGTTCGCGGTGGTGGCCACACTGACGACGCTGTTCGACGTGCTGGTCACGGCGGCCTACTTCGCCTGGAGCGGGCGCGACTTCGACCTCACCGTCCTGGCCGGCCTGCTGGCGGTGATGGGCTTCTCGATCAACGACACCATCGTGGTCTTCGACCGCGTGCGCGAGAACTTCCGCAGCCTGCGCGTGGAGCCGCTGGAGGTGTTCAACCGTTCGATCAACCAGACGCTGTCGCGCACGATCATCACGTCGCTGGTGTTCTTCCTGTCGGTGCTGGCGCTGTACCTGTACGGCGGCGGTTCGCTGGAGGGGCTGGCGCTGACGCAGATGATCGGCGCGGTGATCGGCACGCTCTCGTCGATCTTCCTGGCCTGCCCGCTGCTGACAATCGGCTTGCTGAAGGTCACCAAGCAGGACCTGCTGCCCAAGGCCAAGGACGAGGCGGCGCTGGCGCGGCGGCCGTAACCGCGCTCGGCCACGCAAGGCGAAGAAGCCGCCCCCGGGGCGGCTTCTTTTTTGATGTTTCCCCAGGGCGTCGGGGGGGGGGGCTGGCCCAGGCGGTGCCGGGGCCGCTCCCTCAGGCGAAGGCGGCGGCGTAGCCGGTGTTGACGACCAGCTTCTGCAGTTCGTCGGCCACGCGGACGTTGCCGGCGATGATCTGCCGGGCTTCCGGGCCGCGCTCGTCCAGGCGCGGGGTGGCGGCGCCGCGGAAGTCGCAGATCCGGCCGCCGGCCTCGCGCACCAGCAGCACGCCGGCGGCGATGTCCCACGCCTTCACGCCTGCCTCGAAATAGGCGTCCAGGCGGCCGCAGGCGACGTAGGCCAGGTCCAGCGCGGCCGAGCCGGTGCGGCGCACGTCCTCGGCCTGGGCCAGCAGCGCGTCCACGCACTTGAGCTGGGCGCTGGCGCGGGCGCGCTCGCGCGGCGGGAAGCCGGTGCCGACCACGGTGCCGGCCAGTTCCTTGCGGTCGGCCACGCGGATGCGGCGGTCGTTGAGCACCGCGCCGGCGCCGCGGCTGGCGGTGAACAGCTCGTTGCGCAGCGGGTCGAAGATCACCGCGTCGGTCGGCTCGCCGTTGTCGACCAGGGCGATGGACACGCAGTAGTGGGGGAAGCCGCGCAGGTAGTTGCTGGTGCCGTCCAGCGGGTCGATCACCCACTGCAGGCGGCCCTGGCGGCCCGGCTGGTGGCCGCCTTCCTCGCCCAGCACCCCGTAGTCGGGGTAGGCGCGGCGCAGTTCCTTCACGATCACCTGCTCGGCGTCGGCATCGACCTCGCTGGCGTAGTCCATGCGCTGCTTCTGGACCACGTTGAGCGCGTCCAGGCGGTTGATGTGGCGCAGCAGGACGTTGCCGCCGAGGCGGGCGGCCTTGACCATGACGTTGACGACGGGCTTCTGCAAGGCGAAGGCTCCCGGTAGGGCTGGGAAGGAACGGCGAAGGAAAAGAGCGGACCGGCGCGCGAGGCCGGGCGCGCAGTTTACCATCTGCGCCATGTCCGATTCCGCCCCCGCCACGGCCGCCCCGGCCGACAACCTCCGTATCGTCCTGGTCGGCACCCAGCATCCCGGCAACATCGGCGCGGCCGCGCGCGCCATGAAGACCATGGGCCTGTCGCGCCTGGTCCTGGTGGCGCCGGAGACCGCGCCCAACGACGAGGCCTACCGCCGCGCCGCCGGCGCCGAGGATCTGATCCAGGCCGCGCCGGTCCATGCCGACCTCGCCGCCGCGGTGGCCGACTGCCGGCTGGTGCTGGGCTGCACCGCGCGCAGCCGCCGGGTACAGCTGGAGCAGCTGGACCCGGACGCGGCCGCCGGCCGGCTGCTGCAGCACGCGGGCGAGGGGCCGGTGGCGCTGGTGTTCGGGCGCGAGCGCACCGGGCTGACCAACGAGGAGCTGCAGCTGTGCCACGCCTCGGTGCACATTCCCTCCGACCCGGCATTCAGTTCGCTGAACCTGGCCGCGGCGGTGCAGGTACTGGCCTACGAGGTCCGGCTGGCGCTGCTGGCCGCCGCGCCCGGGCCGGCGCCGCAGCCGCGCCCCGACGACCTGCCGGCCACGCACGCGCAGGTCGAGGGGTTCTTCGCGCAGCTCGCCGACACGCTGGAGGCGATCGATTTCCACAAGGGCCGCACCCCGGACTCGGCCATGCGCAAGCTGCGCCGGCTGTTCCTGCGCTGCGACCTGACGGTCAACGAGGTGCGCCTGCTGCGCGGGGTGCTGGCCGACGCGCAGCGCATGGCGCGGCTGGCCGCCGACGCCGCCGGCCGCGGGTCGCCGCTGTCCCCCTGAGCGGCTTTCGGCTAGGCTTCCCGCCCATGAAGGGGGCCGGCTTGTCGTCCAGCATGCGCAGATGGATCCAGGCCGTGGTTTGGGGCCTGCTGCTGGCCGTCCTGCCGGTCGCACGGGCCGAGGACAGCCACGTGCTGGTGCTGGGCCGCATCAGCGACGACCCCGCCGCCCACTACGACCAGCTCAAGGCGCTGCTGGACTACGTGGTGCCGCGCATGCGCGAGGTGGGCATCACCGAGGGGCGCGTGCTGATGGCGCGCGACGCGCAGCAGATGGCCAGCTATCTGCGGCGCGGCCGGGTGGACTGGGTCACCGAGACCGCCAGCACCGCGGTGCAGCTGCAGAAACGCGCCGGCGCCCGCCTGCTGCTGCTGACCGAACGCGGCGGCGTGAGCCGCTACCACACGGTGTTCTTCGCCCGCCGCGGCGGGCCGGTGCGCACGCTCCAGGACCTGCGCGGCCGCACCCTGGCCCTGCAGAGCACCGCCTCCACCAGCGCCTACATGGTGCCGATGACCACGCTGCTCGAGGCCGGGCTGGAGCCGGAGATCCTGCTCAGCCCCGGCGACCTGCCCTCCGCCGGCAGGGTGGGCTACCTGTTCGCCCGCTCCGAGCTCAACATCACGGTCTGGGTGCAGAAGCGGCTGGTGGACGCGGGCGCGATCAGCAACCTGGACTGGAGCGACCCGGACCGGATGCCGCCGGCGTTCAAGGCCGACCTGGAAGTCTTCCACGAGACCCCGGCCTATCCCCGCGCGCTGGAACTGGTGCGGGCCGACCTGCGGCCGGAGGTCGAGGCGCGGCTGCGCGAGGTGCTGCTGGAGGCCGCCGCGGACCCGGAGGCGGGGCAGGCCCTGAAGCTGTTCTTCGATACCTCGCGCTTCCTGCCGCTGGACCAGGAGCTGGAGCGCGCGCTGGACGGGCTCCGCGCAGGCGTGGCCCGGGTGCGCGCGGAGGTCGAATGAAGCTGCGCTTCGGCCTGCAGGCGCGGTTCCTGGCGGCCATGTCGCTGGTGCTGCTGGTGGTCCTGGTGCTGCTGGGGCTGCTGCTGCACCGGCAGCGGCTGGTGCAGCGCGAGTCGGAAACGCTCAGCAGCGCGGTCATGCACCGCATGGTGGACGAGTACCTGCACTCGCACGGCCGCGCGCTGGCCGGCAACCTGGCCGACAACCTGGCCAATCCGCTCTACTACTCCGACCTGGACGCCATCGGCCGCATCCTGCGCGACCACATGCGCGACGGGCTGGTGGAATACCTGCTGGTGTTCGACGCCAACGGCCGGCTGGTCCACGACGGCTCCACCGAGATCGCCGGCTACGGCCGGCTGATGCCGGACCCGCTGGCCGCGCGCGCGGTGGGCGCGGAGGAGCCGGTGAGCCAGGCCACCGCGCGGGTGCTGGAGATGTCCGCGCCGATCCGGGTGGGCAGCAAGCGCATCGGCGGCATCCGCGTGGGCCTGTCGCTGGAGGCGGCCCACCGCTTCGAGCGGCGCAGCGCCGAACGGCTGCACGCGCAGATCCAGGCGCTGTCCCAGCGCCACCGCGGCTGGCTCGGGCTGCTGCTGGCGCTGCTGCTGGGCGTGGTGGTGCTCACCGCCTGGTACGTGCAGCGCACCCTGGTCCGGCCGATCCGGCAGCTGGCGCAGTCCGCGCGCCGCATCGAGGCCGGCGACTACAGCGTCCGCCAGCACGCCGGCAACCGCAACGACGAGCTGGGCGACCTGCAGCGCGCCTTCGACCGCATGAGCGAGAGCGTGGCCCGCCACGACCGCGACGTGCGCCGCATGGCCTACACCGACGCGCTGACCGGCCTGACCAACCGCCTCGCGTTCCGCGAGGCGCTGGACCACCGGCTGATGCTGCTGCGCGGCTCCGGCCGCCAGCTGGCGCTGCTGTTCGCCGACATCGACGACTTCAAGCGGGTCAACGACACCCTCGGCCACGAGGCCGGCGACGAGGCGCTGCTGCAGTTCGCCAACCGCATCCGCGAGGCGGTGGAGCGCTACGGCGGCGACGACGCGCTGCTGGCCCGCTTCGGCGGCGACGAGTTCGTGATCCTGGTCCAGGAGGGCGACGTGCGCGCCGTGGCCACGCGCCTGGCCGAAGTGCTGGTGGCCGAGCTGCGGCGGCCGCTGGACATCCACGACCGGCAGGTGTTCCTGGGCACGTCCATCGGCATCACCCTGTTCCCGGAGGACGCGTCCAGCGCCAGCGCGCTGATGAAGAACGGCGACATCGCCATGTACCAGGCCAAGGTCGCCGGCAAGAACGGCTTCCGCTTCTACAGCCGCGCCATGGACCACGCGGTGGAGCGCCGCGTGCACATGGAGCAGGAGCTGCGCGGCGCCTGGGAGCGCGGCGAGCTGAGCGTGGTGTACCAGCCCGTCTGCCGCACCAGCGACGGCCGGGTGGTCGGCGCCGAGGCGCTGCTGCGCTGGCAGCACCCGATGCTGGGCACCATCGCCCCGTCGGTGTTCATCGACGTGGCCGAGCAGAGCGGCCTGATCGAGAGCATCGGCCCGCGCGTGCTGTACACCGCCTGCGCCGAGGCCGTGCGCTGGCTGGAGCTGGGCACCGAGAAGCTGTTCGTCTCGGTGAACATCTCCCCGCGCCAGTTGCGCCGGGGCGACCTGCCCGACATCGTCGCCGGCTGCCTGCGCGAGACCGGCCTGCCGGCGTCCTGCCTGCACCTGGAGCTGACCGAGACCACGGTGATCAGCGACGAGCTGCAGGCCGCCGCGCTGCTGGCGCGGCTGCACAGCACCGGGGTGAAGGTCTGGCTGGACGACTTCGGCACCGGCTTCTCGGGGCTCAGCCACCTGCGCCGCGTGCCGGTGGACGGGGTGAAGATCGACCGCAGCTTCGTGGCCGACCTGCAGCGCGATCCGGACGACCTGGCCCTGACCACCGCCATCATCGCCATGGCCCACTCGCTGGGGATCACCGTGGTGGCCGAAGGCGTGGAGAAGGAGGCGCAGTACAAGCTGCTGGCCGAGCGCGGCTGCGACCTGGTCCAGGGCTACTGGCTCAGCCACCCGGTCAGCGCGCCGGAGTTCACCCACCTGCTGGCGCGGCGGATGCGCTGAGCCGCGTCAGGCGCGCAGGCGCTGCAGCCAGGCGCCGACCAGGTCGGTCAGCTGTTCCGAGAGCAGGCCCATGCCCACCAGGGTGGCGGCCGACACCAGCCACAGCGCCAGCAGCAGCGCGCCGTCGCGCTCCATCAGCGCCAGCGCGTAGAGCAGCAGCAGGCTGGCGAACAGGTAGTTGGTCAGCGGGATCGGCAGGGCCAGCAGAACGCCGAGCAGCACCAGCAGCAGGCCGGTGAAGGCGTTGGCCAGGCGGCTGCCGGCCAGCGGCTGCAGGCGCGGCCGGATCAGGTGTTCCAGCCGCGCCAGCCACGGCCCGATGCGGTCGCAGAAGCGCACCATGGTGCGGCGCCGCGGTCCACGCCGGCCGATGAAGCCCGGCAGCCACGGCTGCTGCAGGCCGACCAGCATCTGCAGCCCGATCAGCACCACCAGCGGGCCGCCCACCGCGCCGCCGACGCCGGGAATGGGGATGAAGCCGGGCAGGATGGAGACGAACAGGAACATGCCGAAGGCGCTGCGGCGCAGCCCGGCCAGCAGGTCGTGCAGGGTCAGCACCTGGTCCGAGTCTCCCTCGGAGAAGGCGCGGAGCAGCCGGGTGACGCCGTTGCCGGCGGGCGGCGCGCCCGGGGGCTCAGACCGCGGTGACATCGTCGTCCTGCGGCAGCCGGCGCAGCAGCAGCTTGTCGATGCGTGCCCCGTCCAGGTCCACCACCTCGATGCGCCACCCGGCCCAGTCGAAATGCTCGCCCACGTGCGGGATGCGGCCGAAGTGCGCGATGCACATGCCCGCCAGCGTGTGGTAGTCCGCGTCGCCGGCGTCGGGCAGCGCCGCCCCGTCCATCAGCTCGCGCAGGTCCTCGGCCGGCAGCGTGCCGCCGACCAGCAGCGAGCCGTCGTCGCGGGCGACCACCAGCGCGTCCTCGTCGGCGTTCTCCACCGCCTGCAGGCGGCCGACGATGGCGCCCATCAGGTCGCTGACCGTCACCAGGCCCTGGATGTCGCCGTACTCGTCCACCACCAGCGCCATCGACTGCTGTTCCTCGCGGAAGATCTCCAGCAGCTTCATCGCGTGGGTGGACTCGGAGACGAACAGCGGCGTGCGCAGCCCGCGCAGCAGCGCCTGCCCGGCCGGCGGCTGCCCCAGGTCGTGCAGCAGCGCCTTGACCTCCAGCACGCCGGCCACGTCGTGGTCGCCGCCGCGGTAGACCGGGTAGCGCGAGTACTGGTGCTCGCGCATGGTCTCCAGGTTCTCCTCGGGCGGGACCTCGGCGTCCAGCCAGGCGATGCGGTTGCGCGGGGTCATCATGCTCGCCGCGGTGCGGTCGCCGAGGCGGATGACGCGGTTGACCATGTCGCGCTCGTGCGCGTCGATCACGCCCTGCTCGTGGCTCTCGGCCACCAGCATGCGGATCTCTTCCTCGCTGATGGTGCTGGCCTCGTCCTTGCCCAGCCCGAGCAGGCGCAGCACCAGGCGGGTGCTGTGCGAGAGCAGCCACACGAAGGGGAAGGCGATGCGGGCCAGCCAGCCCATCGGCAGGGCGACGAAGCCGGCGATGCGCTCCGGCGCGGTGATGGCCAGGCGCTTGGGCACCAGCTCGCCGAAGATCAGCGTCAGGTAGGTGATCAGCGCCACGGCCACCAGCTTGCCCAGGGTGCCGGCGTACTCGCCCAGCGCCGGGACCACGCGCGCCAGCCAGCCGCCGATGGCCAGGCCGATGGCCTCGCCGCCGAACAGGCCGGTGAGGATGCCGATCAGGGTGATCCCGATCTGCACCGTGGACAGGAAGTTCTCCGGCTTCTCGGACAGGGCCAGGGCCCGGGCCGCGCGCTTGCTGGCCTGGGCCAGCTGCTTGAGCCGGCTGCGGCGCGAGGTCATCACCGACATCTCCGACATCGCGAAGAAGCCGTTGAGCAGGACCAGGGCCAGTACGATCAGCAGCTCAGCCACGCCGGCGGACCCCGCGGCGAGGAGCGGAAAGCGTGCGGCCGGGGCGGATGCGCCGGGAAGAGGGGGGAGTCGGGTCGTCGTCCATAGGCTGCGCCCCGGGGGGGCGCGGGCCGCATCTTAGCAAATGCGCGCCGCCCGGCCTCACGCGGCCGTGACGCCGCCCGCGCCCGCCGCCGGCAGCCGCAGTATCCCGGCCGGGCGCCGGGCTGTCATAATTCCGCAATCCATCCGCAGGACAGCCTCCCATGTTCTCACTGCAGACCATCTTCGGTTCCGGCAAGCAGTTCTTCGTCCTGCTGGACGAGGCGGCCGAGGCGGCCCACGACAGCACCAGGGCGCTGTACGAGATGATGAAGGCCTCCGACCGGCAGCCGGCGCTGGACGGCTTCAAGCTGGCCCGCCAGCGCGAGCGCGCGGCTTCGGAGAAGATCGGCAAGGCGCTGGTGGAGAGCTTCATCACCCCGCTGGAGCGCGAGGACATCGAGGCGCTGGGCTCGGCGCTGTACAAGATCCCCAAGCAGGTGGAGAAGTTCGCCGACCGCTACTCGCTGGCGACCCAGCACCTGGCCCACATCGACTTCGCGCCGCGCGCGGCCATGCTGGAGCAGGCCGCGTCCGTGGTGGTGGACATGGTGCGCGAGCTGCGGCACATGAACCTGGACCGCATGACCGCGCTCAACGACAAGCTCCGCTCGATCGAGAACGAGGCCGACCGGCTGATGCTGGAGCTGTACCGCGACATCTATTCCGGGCGGCTGGACCACCTGCAGATGTTCCTGCTCAAGGAGTTCTTCGAGATCCTGGAGAAGGCCATCGACCGCTGCCGCGAGGCGGGCGTGGTCGCGTACCAGATCGTGCTGAAGAACTCGTGATGGCCGGCGCAGGGTTTTCCACGGGCGCGCCGGCCGCGAACGCGCGCGCCCGGATCCGCTTCGACGCCGCGCGGCCCGGCCGCGCCGGCCCGGCCGCGGCGACGGCGGCCGACACGCAGGGGGTGATGCCATGCTGACGCTCGTGCTGGTGGTGATCCTGGCCGCGCTCGTGTTCGAGTTCATCAACGGCTTCCACGACACCGCCAACTCCATCGCCACCGTGGTGGCCACCAAGGTGCTCTCGCCGGGGCACGCGGTGATGCTGGCCGCGGTGATGAACCTGATCGGCGCCCTGGCCGGCACCGCGGTGGCCAAGACCATCGCTTCGGGCCTGGTGGACGTGAGCGTGGTGGAGGTCACCTCGCAGGTGATCCTGTGCGCGCTGCTGGGCGGCATCATCTGGAACCTGATCACCTGGTGGTTCGGCCTGCCGTCCTCGTCCTCGCACGCGCTGATCGGCGGGCTGTGCGGCGCGGCCCTGGCCGCCGCCCACAACGACTGGAACGCGCTGATCTGGTCGCAGGAGGCCGGCGACTGGACCAAGAACCAGGGCCTGCTGTGGAAGGTGTTCCTTCCCATGATCACCTCGCCGCTGACCGGCTTCCTGCTCGGCGTGGCGACGATGCTGCTGCTGTGGGCGATCATCGCCGGCATGGCGCGCGCCGGCGGCGTGCTGCGGCGGATGGCGCGGCCGCGCTGGGTCAACGCCTTCTTCGGCAAGGCGCAGATCCTCTCGGCGGCCTACATGGGCTTCGCCCACGGCCACAACGACGCGCAGAAGACCATGGGCATCATCGCCCTGACCCTGTTCGCGGCCGAGTCCGCCGGCACCCTCGACGACCTGCCGGGCTGGCTGGCGTTCCTGCACCCCGGCGCGGGCGAGCAGGACATCGCCACCTGGATCGTGATCACCTGCGCCATCGTGATGGCGCTGGGCACGGCCTCGGGCGGCTGGCGCATCATCAAGACGCTGGGCCACAAGATGGTCAAGCTGCACCCGATCAACGGCTTCGCCGCCGAGACCAGCTCGGCCACGGTGCTGACCCTGGCCGCGCATTTCGGCATGCCGGTGTCGACCACGCACAGCATCTCCACCGCGATCATGGGCGTGGGCTTCGCCAAGAACCCGCGCGCGCTGAAGTTCGGCGTGATCGAGCGGATCCTCTGGGCGTGGATCCTGACCATCCCGGCCGCCGGCGGCCTGGCCTACCTGATCCTGCGCGCGATGGAGGCGCTGGGCTGGGCCTGAGCCCGGCCGCGCCCGCTACAGCAGGTCGCCTTCGGCCGACAGCGCGCGTTCCATGCGGTCGCCCAGGCCGCCGATCTCCAGCACGAGGCGTTCCACTTCGGCCGGGGTGAGGCCGTCGTAGGGGCGGTTCTCGCACAGCTGCAGGTAGGGCACGCCGTCCAGCTCGCCGATGGCCAGGTAGCCCACGCTGCTCTGCCAGTTGAACACCAGCGCGCGCCGCGCATCGATCCCGGTGGTCGGCGCGATCACCGTGCTCACCCGCAGCAGGGGGCGGCCGTCGTCGCCGTCCAGCTCGCTGAGGAAGATCGACTGGTGGCGGCTGCCGCCTTCCAGCGACAGCTCCACGCAGGCCACGAAGGGTTCCTGCATGGTCAGGCGGAAGCCCGCGGTCGCCAGGTGGCTGCGGATCTGTTCGAAATTGCGCATGGCGTCCTCCGCGTCGCTGCCGGCTATGCTAGCCGCTGATGCCCGCCACGTCTGCCGACGCCGCCGAACGCCTGCTGGCCGCGGTCCGCGCGATCCCGCGCGGGCAGGTGGCCGGCTACGGCGAGGTGGCCCGCCGCGCCGGGCTGCCGGGCCGCGCGCGGCTGGCGGCGCGGGTGCTGGCGGCCAACACCGACCCGGACCTGCCCTGGCACCGCGTGCTGCGCTCGGACGGGCGCATCGCCTTCCCCGAGGGCTCGGCCGGCTGGCGCGAGCAGTGCCGGCGGCTGCGCGCCGAGGGCGTGGCGGTGGAACGGGGCCGGGTGCGCCGCACGGCCGCGCTCGACCTGGATGCGGCGGTGTGGGGGCCGGACGGCGCGTAGAGCGGTCCGTCGCGGCCGGCCCGGTATGATGGGCGCCCCCTGGATCCGGAGCCGCGGATGCTCTCGCGACTGCCCCCCGTCACCCGCGCACTGCTGGTCGCCAACGTGGCGCTGTTCCTGCTGCAGCTCCTGATGGGCCCGGCCACCTTCGACCCGTTCATGCTCTGGCCGCCGAGCGCGATGGGCTTCGACCCGTTCTCCCCCGGCCAGAATTTCCAGCCCTGGCAACTGCTGACCTACGGCTTCCTGCACGGCGGCTTCGGCCACCTGCTGTTCAACATGCTGGCGCTGTACATGTTCGGCGCGCCGCTGGAGCTGACCTGGGGGGCGCGCCGCTTCCTGGCCTACTACCTGATCTGCGTGGCCGGCGCCGGGCTGTGCCAGCTGGCGGTGGGCTGGTGGAGCGTGTCGCAGGGCGGGCCGGCCTACCCGACGGTGGGCGCCTCCGGCGGCGTGTTCGGCCTGCTGCTGGCCTACGGCATGCTGTTCCCGAACCAGCAGGTGATGCTCCTGTTCCCGCCGATCCCGATGAAGGCGCGCACCTTCGTCATCGTGTTCGGCGCGATCACGCTGCTGCTGGGCTTCACCGGCTGGCAGCCGGGCGTGGCCCACTTCGCCCACCTGGGCGGCATGCTGTTCGGGTGGCTGGTGATCCGCTACTGGCGCGGGCAGCCGCCCTTCGGCGGCCGCCGGCCGCCGCGCGGCGGACCGCACCTGCGGCGGGTGAAGTAGCTGCGGCGGGCAAGGAAAAGGCGCGGGGGACCGCGCCTTTTCCGTTCCTGCCGGTCAGCGCCAGACGCGGATCTGCTCGGCCTCGGCGCGCTGCATCGGCTGGCCGGCCTTGCAGCCGTACGCGGCGCCGAAGGCCGGGTGGTTGGCCAGCGGCACGTTGCTGCGCAAGGCGCCGGGCGCGTGGATGTCGGCGGTGAGGCGCTCGGCGGCGGTGTTGGCGGCCACCTGCTGCGCCCACAGCCGCGACCAGGCGCGGAAGAAGGCCTGCTGTTCGGCCGGCTTGGCGCCGGGCCGCGCGGCCGTCCAAGCGTTCCAGGCCAGTTCCAGGCCGGCCAGGTCGGCCAGGCCCTCGTCCTTGACCAGGTCGCCGTTGACCTTGGCGCCCTTCACGCCGGGGTAGTCGTGGGTGGCGTACTGCGCGGCCACCCGCGTGCCGAACTGGGTCCAGGCGCTCTTGTCGGCCGGCGTCCACCAGCTGCGCAGCTCGCCCCGGGCGTCGACCAGCGCGCCCTTGGCGTCCACCGCGCGGGTCAGCTGGTTGCCCACCAGCGCGCCGAGCGCGCCGTAGACCATGGCCGGGTCGTTGGGGTCGAACACCGGCGGCTGCAGCACGGCGGCGGTGGCGATCAGGCGGTTCTGGGCGATGTCGTAGGCCAGCGCGGGCTGCTGCGGCAGCACGTCCCAGCGCCGGTCGGCGTTGCCCTTGCCGATGCGCTTCATTTCCTCGCGGTGGCGCCAGGTCGAGGCGATGAGCATGTTGCCGCCGAAGCTGCCGCGGCCCATGGGCTGCACGGTGTAGTCCAGGTCGCGGCGCGGGGTGCCGACCTCGATCTTCAGGGCCTGCAGCTTGGCGCGCGCCTCGGCCTTGGCTTCCGGGCTCAGCCAGGCGGCACGCTCCACCGCGGCCAGCTGCGCCTCGCGGATCTCGTCGATGGTGGCGGCGGCCTGGCGGCGCGCGGCGGGGGTCAGGTAGCGCTCGGCGTACTCGCGGCCGAGCATGGGGCCGGCGGCGGTGTTGATCGCCTCCAGCACCTGCTGCCAGCGCGGCGGCGGCGCGGCCTGGCCGGCCAGGACCTGGCCGCGGAAGGCGAAGCTGGCGTCGCGGAAGCTCCTGGACAGGTACGGCGCCATGGCATCGCCCACCCGCCAGCGCAGGTAGGCCTTCCACTGTTCGGGCTTGACGCGCTGGACCATGGCGTCCAGTTCGGCGAACAGGGCCGGGTCCGGCAGCGAGACCAGGTCGTCCTTGACGCCCTGGGCTTCGAGGAAGGCGCCCAGCTGCAGGTTGCGGTAGCGCTTGGTGACGTCGGCCACCGGCACCGGCACGTAGGTGCGGAAGGGGTTGCTGAGGTCGGCCACCGATTGCGCCTTGCGCGCGATGGCGGTCTCCAGCTCGACGACCGCGCGCGCATCGGCGTCCAGGCGCGCCTGCGGGGTGCCGGTCAGCGCCAGGATCTGCTTGACGTAGTCGTGGTAGCGGCCGAGCAGGGCCTGGCTGTCGGCGTCGTTGCGGGTGTAGAAGGCCGGGTCGGGCAGGCCCATGCCGCCCTGCATGAAGTAGCCGATGTGGCGGTCCAGCGCCTTCAGGTCCACGTCCGGGGCGAAGTTGAAGGCCACCGGGATGCCGACCTGGTGCAGCGCGGCGATCGCGGCCGGGACGTCCCTGGCGCGCTTGATGGCGTCGATGCGCGCCAGCAGCGGCGCGATCGGCCTGGAACCGTCGGCCTCGACCGCGGCCTCGTCCAGGCCGCTGGCCCAGAAATCGCCCAGCCGCTTCTGCACCTCGTTCTGCGGGGCGCGCATGGCCGCGTCCAGCAGCTCGCGCTGCTGCTGCAGGGCGCGCCCGGCCAGCTGGCCCAGCGCGCTGGTGGCGCCGGCCTCGGCCGGCGCCGGGTTGGCCTTGAGCCAGTCGGCGTTGGCCAGGGCATAGAAGTCGGTGCACTGCGCCGGCACCGCGGGCGCGCGGCTGGCGCGCTTGCGCTGGGCTTCGGCGCCGGGGGCGGTTGCCAGGGCGGCCAGGCCGAGGGCGAGGGCGAGCACGAGCGGACGGGGATGGGTCGTCATCGGGGGAACGGGCGACGTCGGAAAGGTCGCGCGAGTGTAGCAAGGCGCCCGGCGGCGTCCGTGCAGGACCGCGCCGGAAACGTGACGGCCGCCGGCGCACGGCGCGGAAAAAAGCGAGGCCCGGACGTGCCGGGCCTCGCGTGGGACGCGGCAGGCGCGGGCGCTTACCAGATCACGACCTGGGCGTCGCCCTGGCGGACCATCGGCTTGCCGGGCTCGCACTTGAACGCGGCGGCGAAGGCCGGCAGGTTCGAGGGCGCGCCGATGGCGCGGAACTGCGCCGGGGCGTGCTCGTCGGTGGCGATGCGGTTCTTCAGCTCTTCCGGGGTGAAGTTGCGGCGCCACACCGTGGCCCAGTTGAGGAAGAAGCGCTGGTCGCGGGTCAGGCCGTCGGTCATCGGGTCGGGCGTGCCCTCGGTGGCCTTCCTCATCGCGTCGTAGGCCGTGGCCAGGCCGCCCAGGTCGGCGATGTTCTCGCCCAGGGTGTGGCGGCCGTTGATCTTCTGCCCGTCGGCGGTGCGGTAGGCGTCGAACTGCGCCACCAGCTTGCCGGTGCGCGCGGCGAAGCCCTCGGCGTCGGCCGGCGTCCACCAGTTCTCGAACTTGCCCGTCGGCCCGAAGCGGCTGCCCTGGTCGTCGTAGCCGTGGGTCATCTCGTGGCCGATCACCGCGCCGATGCCGCCGTAGTTCATCTCGTCGGTGGCCTGTGGGTCGAAGAACGGCGGCTGCAGGATGGCGGCCGGGAACACGATCTCGTTCTGCAGCGGGTTGTAGTAGGCGTTGACCGTCTGCGGGCTCATGCCCCATTCGGTGCGGTCCACCGGCTTGCCGATCTTGGACAGGTTCCAGCGGTAGTTGAACTCCTGCGCCGCCAGCACGTTGCCGATGTAGCTGTCGCGGCCGGTCTCCAGGCCGGCCCAGTCGCGCCACTTGTCCGGGTAGCCGATCTTGGGCGTGAACGCGCCCTGCTTGGCCAGCGCCTTCTCCTTGGTCTCGGCGCTCATCCACTCCAGGTTCCGGATGCGCGCCTCGAGGGCGGCGCCCAGGTTGGCCACCAGCGCCTCCATCTTGGCCTTGGACTCCGGCGGGAAGGCGACCTGCACGTACATCTGGCCCAGCGCCTCGCCGGCCTGCTGGTTGATGGTGTCCAGCACGCGCTTCCAGCGCGGCTTCATCTCCTTCTGGCCGCGCAGGGTCTTGGCGTAGAAGTTGAAGTTCTCCTCGGCGAAGGCGTCGCCCAGGTACGGCGAGGCGCCGTCGACGGTGTGGAAGCGCAGGTAGGCGCGCCACACGGCCGGGTCGGCGTCGCCCAGGGCCTTGCTCACTTCCTGGTGGAAGGCCGGGATCGCCAGCGAGAACTTCTCCGGCGCGGCCACGCCCTGCGACTCGAAGAACTTCGTCCACGGGAAGTTCGGGGTCAGCTTGTCGGCGTCGGCCAGGGTGACCGGGTTGTAGTACAGGGACACGTCGCGGGAGATGTCCTCGCGGGACTTGGAGGCCTTGGCCAGGCGGGTCTCGAAGGCCATCACCTCGGCGGCCTGCGCCTGGGCGTCGGCCGCCGGCACGCCCGACAGCTCCAGCACCCTGGCGACGTGGCGCACGTAGGCGTCGCGGATGTCCTTCTTGTCGGCGTCGAAGTAGTACTTGCTGTCCGGCAGGCCCAGGCCGCCCTGCATGGCGTAGGCGATGTTCATGCCCGGGTCCTGGAAGTCGGCCTCGGCGCCGAAGCCGAACAGCACGTTCTCGCCGCGGGCCGCGCTGGTGCGCAGGTACTCGGCCACCGCGGCGCCGTCGGCCAGTGCGTCGATCGCGGCCAGGCGCTCCTTCAGCGGCTCGATGCCCTGGGCGTTGATCTTCGCTTCGTCCATGCCGGTGGCCCACAGGTCGCCGACGATCTTCTTCACGCCGGTGGCGCCGGCGTCGGCGGCGGCCTGCTGGGCGAGCTGGTGCTGCACGGCGTTGGAGCGCTCGTCCAGCATCTCGAAGGCGCCCCAGCTGGTGCGGTCGCCGGGGATGGGGTTGGCGGCCAGCCACTTGCCGTTGGCGTAGCCGGCGAAGTCGGTGCAGGCGTCGACCGAAGTGTCCAGGTCGGCCAGGGCGAAGCGGTTGACCGGCGGCAGCTTGCTCTCGTCGAGGGTCAGCGCGGCCGGGGCCGCGGCGGGCGCATCGGCGGCGGCCGGGGCCGCCTCGTCCTGCCTGGAGCAGGCGGCCAGCGCCGCGGCGATGGCCAGCGGCAGCAGCAGGGTCTGGGACTTGCGGGTATTCACGTGTCGGGTTCTCCGGCCCGCGGACGGGCATGGTCGGGCGGCCCCGGGCGGGGCGGTGGGCCGACTGTACGCCACCGCCCGGAGGGCGGGGACTGCCGGAGGTCATGCGTGCACAATGGAGGCCGGACCCGGCGGAGGGAAGCGCATGCAGGTCGAATTCCACGGCGCGGCCGGCGAGGTGACCGGCTCCATGCACCTGGTGGAGGCGGCCGGGCGCCGCATCCTGCTGGACTGCGGGCTGATGCAGGGCCGGCGCGAGCTGGAGGCGCGCAATGCCGACCCCTTCCCGTTCGATCCGGCCGCGCTGGACGGCCTGGTGCTCAGCCACGCCCACATCGACCACGTCGGCCGCGTGCCGCTGCTGGTGCAGCGCGGCTTCCGCGGCCCGGTGTGGCTGCAGCGGGCCACCGCCGAACTGCTGCCGATCATGCTGCTGGACGCGGCCTCGCTGGCCGAGGCCGACGCCGATCGCGCCAACCGCCACCGCGGGGCGGGCGAACCGGCGCAGCCGCTCTACACCGCCGAGGACGTGCGCGCGGCGATGG
>DASRYN010000152.1:0-3442 GCA_035687185.1 Pseudoxanthomonas sp.
GGCGTGCGCACGCCGCGATCGCCGATGTGGCGCAGGAAGTCGGGCTGGTTGAGCAGATCGACCAGGAAGCTGGCGTCGTCCCCGCGCAGCGCGCGCAGGCGCAGGCGGCCGGTCGGTGGCGGCAGCGCCGGCTCGGGGGGCGGGGCGCCGGTGCGGCCGGCGGGGTCGGCCGGTTCGGGTATGGTCATGCAAGGGGGGCCGTGGGGGGAAAGGCCAGCCTAGCAATCCGGGGTGGCGGCCCGGCAGGGACGGCCGGGTTGACGCAACCGCAGCATGCATCCACTGGCCGGAAGTGGTAGAAATGGCGAGAATGGTACCGCTAACTTGAATCCCGGCCGGGCACCGCCCCGACCGGGATTTTCCGTGGCCGACGGATATGCTGCATCGCAGCAGAGCCGTCGGCCGCGGCCTTATCTCCACCGCTGCGCAAGGGAGCGCACATGACCACCGCCACAGCCCTCCAGACCTCCCGCGGACGGGGCGCGCACGCATGAGCCTGTTCGTCGGCCTCGACGTCGGTACCCAGAGCGTCAAGCTCGTCGCCTACGACCCGGAAACCCGGCAGGTGGCCGCCACCACCGGCCAGCCGCTGGAGCTGGCCGCGGGCGACGATGGCAGCCGCGAGCAGCGCGCCGAGTGGTGGATCGACGCCATCCGCGCCTGCTTCGGTCGCCTGGACCCGGCGCTGCGCGCGCGCGTGGCGGCCATCGGCGTGTCCGGCCAGCAGCACGGCTTCGTGCCGCTGGACCGCGCCGGCAACGTGCTGGCCCCGGCCAAGCTGTGGTGCGACACCAGCACCGCCGCCGAGTGCGACCTGATCATGGATGCGGTGGGCGGCGTGCAGCGCTGCATCGAGCTGGCCGGCAACCCGATCCTGGTCGGCTACACCGCCTCCAAGCTGCCGTGGACGCGCCGCCACCGCTCGCAGGCCTATGCGCAGCTGGCCAGCATCCTGCTGCCGCACGACTACGTGAACTTCTGGCTCACCGGCGAGCGCTGGATGGAAGCGGGCGATGCCTCCGGCACCGGCTGGCTGGACGTGCGCACCCGCCAGTGGTCGGAGCCGCTGCTGGCCGCGACCGACCCGGACCGCGACCTTCGCGCCTGCCTGCCGCCGCTGGTGGAGGCCGACGCCCTGTTCCCCATCGCCCCGGCCATCGCCGACGAGCTGGGCCTGCCCCGTACCGTGCGCGTGTCGGCCGGCGGCGGCGACAACATGATGGCCGCCATCGGCACCGGCAACGTCTCCCCCGGCGTGCTGAGCATGAGTCTGGGCACCTCGGGCACGCTGTTCGCCTACGCCGACCGGCCGATGGTGGACGATGCCGGCCGCTGGGCCGCGTTCTGCGATTCCACCGGCGGCTGGCTGCCGCTGATCTGCACCATGAACTGCACCGTGGCCACCGAGGCGGTGGCCGGCCTGTGCAGTTTCTCCACCCGCGAGGGCGACAGGCTGCTGGCCGGCACCCGCCCGGGCGCGGACGGCCTGCTGATGCTGCCGTTCCTCAACGGCGAGCGCACTCCGGACCTGCCGCACGGCCGCGGCAGCCTGTTCGGCATGACCGCCACCAACTTCAGCGTCGCCAACCTGTACCGCGCGGCGATGGAAGGCGCGGTGTACAGCCTGAAGAACGGCTACGACGCCTTCGCCGACGCCGGCATGCGCTTCGAGGCCATCCGCCTGACCGGCGGCGGCAGCCACAGCGCCGTGTGGCGGCAGATGGCCGCCGACGTGTTCGGCCTGCCGGTGGACGTGCCCGAGCAGGCCGAGGGCGCGGCCTTCGGCGCGGCCCTGCAGGCGCTGTGGGCGCACCAGCGACAGGGCGACCCGTCCGCGGACCTGGCCTCGCTGGCCGCCGCGCACGTGCGCCTGGACCCGCGCCTGTCGGCGCATCCGCATGGGGAGGCCACGGCGGCCTATGCGGCGCAGTACCAGCGGTTCCTTTCCCACCTCGACGCGATCCGACCGCTCTACGCGGGCTGACCGGCGTTCTTCTCCCCTTCAAAACACACTGACGGAAGCACAGCGATGAGCAACGTTTTCATTGGCGCCAAGGAGTATTTCCCGGGCATCGGCCGGATCCAGTTCGAGGGCCGCGATTCGGACAACCCGCTCGCGTTCAAGCACTACGACGCCAACAAGGTCGTCGGCGGCAAGACCATGGCCGAGCACCTCAAGTTCGCCGTCTGCTACTGGCACACCTTCTGCAACGCCGGCGCCGATCCGTTCGGCCCGGGCACCCGCCGCTTCCCGTGGGAGGCCGGCTCGCCGATGGCCACCGCCGAGGCCAAGGTCGACGCGGCGTTCGAGTTCATCAGCAAGCTGGGCGCGCCGTACTGGTGCTTCCACGACGTGGACCTGGCCCCGGACGCCGACGACATCGGCGAGTACGAGAAGAACCTCAAGCACATGGTGCGCCTGGCCAAGGAGCGCCAGCAGGCCACCGGCACCCGGCTGCTGTGGGGCACGGCCAACCTGTTCTCGCACCCGCGCTACATGAACGGCGCGTCCACCAACCCGGACTTCAACGTCGTCGCGCGCGCGGCGGTGCAGGTGAAGAACGCGCTGGACGCCACCGTCGAGCTGGGCGGCGAGCACTACGTGTTCTGGGGCGGCCGCGAGGGCTACGCCAGCCTGCACAACACCGACATGAAGCGCGAGGTCGAGCACTTCGCCCGCTTCCTGACCATGGCCCGCGACTACGGCCGCAGCATCGGCCTGAAGGGCTACTTCTTCATCGAGCCCAAGCCGATGGAGCCGATGAAGCACCAGTACGACTTCGACAGCGCCACCGTCGCCGGCTTCCTGCAGAAGTACAACCTGGACAAGGACTTCAAGCTCAACATCGAGGCCAACCACGCCACCCTGTCCGGCCACACCTTCGAGCACGACCTGCAGGTGGCCTCCGACCACGGCCTGCTGGGCAGCATCGACGCCAACCGCGGCAACGCGCAGAACGGCTGGGACACCGACCAGTTCCCGACCGACCTGTACGACACCGTCGGCGCGATGATGGTGGTGCTGCGCCAGGGCGGGCTGCCGGGCGGCCTGAACTTCGACGCCAAGCCGCGCCGCGAGTCCACCGACCTGGAGGACCTGTTCATCGCCCATATCGGCGGCATGGACGCGTTCGCGCACGGCCTGGAGGTGGCGCACGCGCTGCTGACGCAGTCGCCGTGGGAGCAGTGGCGCAAGGAGCGCTACGCCAGCTTCGACAGCGGCGCCGGCAAGGACTTCGAGGACGGCAAGCTGTCGCTGGCCGACCTGGTCGCCCTGGCCGAGAAGAACGGCGAGCCGAAGCAGGCCAGCGGCAAGCAGGAGCGCTACGAGAACCTGCTCAACCAGTACCTGGTGCGCTGACGCACCGGGCCGGCGCGCACGAGGAGGGTTCCATCGCCATGTCCCACTGCAGCGCGCCCCCGCGCGGCGCGGCGGGCGCGC
>DASRYN010000153.1:0-2265 GCA_035687185.1 Pseudoxanthomonas sp.
AAACAGGAGTTCCACATGAGCGCAGTTCCTCCCGTCACCCCGCCGCCGGTCGCCGCCTCCGAGCCGATCCCGAACCACCTGGCGTGGTCGATCATCTCGACCATCCTGGCCACCTGCCTGTGCTGCCCGGTCGGCCTGATCGGCATCGTCGCCATCGTGTTCTCCAGCAAGGTCACCACGCTGCTCAACCAGGGCGACATCGAGGGCGCCCGGCGCGCCTCGAACACCGCCAAGACCTGGTGCTGGGTCGCGACCGCGCTGGCGATCGTCGGCCTGGTCATCAACATCGTCTGGTTCGCCACCGGCGGCACCCAGGCCTACATGGAAATGCTGCAGCAGTACCAGCAGTAAGGGCGCGGACTTGAAGGCCCCGGCCTGGCTCAAGGTCACCGGACTGGCATCGGCCGCGCTCGCGGCCGGTGCCGGCGTCTGGGTGCTGCGCCATTACGACCCCAACGTGGCGGGCAACCCGTTCCCGCCGTGCATGTTCCGGCTGTTCACCGGCTGCTACTGCATCGGTTGCGGGCTCACGCGCGCGATGCACGCCCTGGTGCACGGCGACCTGCCCGGCGCGCTGGCGATGAACCCGCTGGCCGTGCTGCTGCTGCCGGTGATCCCGCTGATGGCGGCCTGGGGCGCGGGCTGGCAGCCGCGCGCGCTGGCGCCGCTGATGAAGGTGCTGCTGGAGCCGAAGCTGTGGCTGTGGCTGCTGCCCTCCTACTGGATCGCCCGCAACCTGCCCTGGCCGCCGTTTTCCTGGCTGGCTCCCGGCTGAGGCACCCCGCACGACGGCACGGCGGCGGCGCGATGGCGCGCGCCGGACGCCGTCGCGTCGCCGCCGGGCTGGCGCGGTGGCCGGCGACCGCAACCGGGCGGGACGGTCAGCCCACCCAGCCGGCGATGATCAGCAGCGCCAGCAGCGCCAGCCACAGCAGCAGCATGCGCCACACCAGGCTCATCGCGTCGCGCAGCTCGGGCAGCTCCCCGGCCACGGGCGGGTAGCCCTCGCGCAGGTAGTCCTCGGCCTCCTCGGCCAGTTCGCCGCGCACGGCGGCACGGGCAGCCGCCTCCAGGAAGCCGCTCCCCGCGCTCCAGCGGTCGCCGCCGGCCGCGCGCCAGGCACGGAACACCAGGTCGAAGTTCCCGACCAGGGCCAGCGACAGCGTCATCAGCTGCGCCACCGGCCAGTCCAGGGCCTGCAGCAGTCGGCGCGCGCCCTCGGCGTTGTCCGCCGGCAGCGCCGCCGCACCGGGGCCGGCGACCGCCTGCTCGCACAGGCGGTAGAGCAACGCCCCGGCCGGGCCGAGCAGCAGGAACCAGAACAGCACGGCGAACCACCGCCGCAGCGCGCTGCGCGCGACCGTGCCCGCCAGTGCCGGACCCTCGGCCACTGCCTGCCCCGGCGCGGTCCCCAGGTGGGCCAGGTGGGCGCGGCGGCTGGCCGCGTCGTCGGCGTCCAGCGCGCTCTCGACGTCCACGTCCAGGTCGCGCGGGCCCCAGGTGCAGACCAGCACCACCACGCCCAGCAGCAGCCCCGGCAGGCCCAGCAGGGGCCGCGCCAGGAGCAATTGCAGGAACAGGACCAGCAGCACCGGCGGCAGCACCGCCAGCGCCAGCCCGTACGGGCCGTGCCAGAAGCTGCCCTCGCCCAGGTGCGCACCCAGCCATTCCAGCCAGTGACGGTACCAGCGGAAGCGGCGCAACGAGGCCACCAGCGCGGGCGCCACGTGCCCCAGGACCAGCGCGGCGATGACGGCGACCAGTGTTGTGAACATGGACCCTCCTGCCGCGATTCTAGCCACAGCCCCGCGGAGGGCCTAACCGGGCCGGCCCGCGGACGCCCCGGCGTGGCGGTACCAGTGGGCGATCAGCGCCCGCGCGATGGAGATCGGCGGCGCCAGCAGCGGGCCGTCGGGCGCGGTGTCGTCGCGCGCCAGGGCCTGGCCGATCTCCTCGCGACTGAACCAGCGGGCTTCCTCCAGCTCGCCGTCCACCCGCGGGGCATCGGGCTCGGCGTCGGCGCCGTAGCCCAGCATCAGCGCACCGGGGAACGGCCACGGCTGCGCGCCCAGGTAGCGGCAGCCGCGCACGCGCACGCCGGTTTCCTCGTGGACTTCGCGCACCACGGTCTGCTCGGGGGTCTCGCCGGGCTCGACGAAGCCGGCCAGCACCGACCAGCGCCGCGGCGCCCAGCCGGGCTGGCGGCCCAGCAGCAGGCGCCGGCCGTCGCTGACGGCCACGATCACCGCCGGGTCGACCCGCGGG
>DASRYN010000154.1:0-3810 GCA_035687185.1 Pseudoxanthomonas sp.
CCCGGGAACGGCCTGCGCCGCGCCGTAGCCGGCCAGGAACGCGTCCTGCCCCACCCATCCCGGCTCCACCACGCTCTGCTGCAGCAGCGGCAGCACCACGTGGCCGCCGCCGAACACCAGCGCGCCGGCGCGATAGAACGCGGCGGCCATCCCCGTGGCGTCCGGGCCGGTGTCCTGCCACAGCAGCGCGCCGACGAGCAGCAGCGCGAACAGGCCCAGGCAGGCGGCCGCCCCGCGCGCGCCCAGCGGCACCGCGAACGCCACCGACCGCGGCACCGCCGCGCCGCGGCACAACGCGCGCCCGGCGAGCGCGCCCATGGCGATGGCGGCCAGTTGCACCCACGCGCCGCCCGCGGACAGCACCGCGGCCGCGGCGCCGGCGGCGATCAGCGCGCGCGGCAGGTCGGGCGCCAGCTGCCGCGCCATGCCCACCACGCCGTGCGCCACCACGGCCACGGCCACCAGCGCCAGCCCGTGCAGCAGCGCGCGGCCGGCGTCACCATCCAGGCGTGGCGCGAGCGCGGCCAGCGCGAACATCAGCAATGCCGAGGGCAGGGTGAACGCGAGGAAGGCCAGCAATGCGCCGCGCCAGCCGCCGCGCAGCAGGCCGATGCCGAAGCCGAGCTGGCTGCTGGCCGGGCCGGGCAGGAACTGGCACACCGCCAGCAGCTGTGCGAAGGCCGCCTCGTCCAGCCAGCCGCGGCGGCGCACGAAGGCCTCGCGCATGTACCCCACGTGCGCGATCGGCCCGCCGAACGAACTCAGCCCCAGCGCCAGGAAGGCGCCGAGGATCTCGCGGGTGCTGCCCGGCGGCGGGGAGGGACGCGGCATCGGCGCAGTATCGCGCGCCGGCATGACGCGCGGCGGCGCGCGGCTACACTTGCATGCGGGTCGCCGTGGCGCGACCGCGAACGAGGAGGGGATGCAATGGGGATGTTCCGTTTCGCCGCCGGCCTGTGCCTGGCGCTGCTGCCGCTCTCGGCGATGGCCGACGGCGCCCAGGGCTTCGCCTGGCCGGAGGGGCGCAGGGCCGCCGTCAGCCTGGCCTACGACGACGCACTGGCCTCGCAGCTGGACAACGCCGTGCCCGCGCTGGACCGCCACGGCCTCAAGGCCACGTTCTACGTGCCGCCGGGGCAGGGCACGCTGGCCGAGCGGCTGGAGGAATGGCGCGCGGTGGGCCGCAACGGCCACGAGCTGGGCAACCACTCGCTGTTCCACCAGTGCGACGGCTCGCGCCCGGGGCGCGAGTGGGTGCCGCCGCACCGCGACCTGCACACCACCACCGCCGCGCAGATGCGCGACCAGGTGCTGGTGGCCAACACCTTCCTGCGCGCGCTCGACGGCCGCCAGGAGCGCACCTTCACCTCGCCCTGCGGCGACCGCACGGCCGCCGACGGCGAATACGTGGACGGCCTGCGCGAACTGTTCGTCGGCATCAAGGTCAGCCAGGGCGCGCGCCTGGCCGCGAGCATGGCCGACTTCGACCGCCATGCCGTGCCGGTGATCGCGCCCGAGGGCGTGAGCGGCCGCGAGCTGATCGCCATGGTCGAGGAGGCCGGCCGTCGCGGCACGGTGGCCGCTTTCACCTTCCACGGCATCGGCGGCGACTACATGAGCGTGTCCACCCAGGCGCACGAGGAGCTGCTGGCGTGGCTGGCGGCGCACCGCGACGAGTACTGGACCGCGCCCTTCGTGGACATCGCCCGCTGGGTGCGCGACCACCCGCCGCAGCGCTGACCGGCCGGTCCCGCCCGTTCTTCCGTCGACCCGAACCAGGAGGCCCCATGCGCCGTTTCGTCCTCGCCCTGTGCCTGCTGTGGCCGTGCGCCGCGCACCTGCATGCCCGGGAGGCCGCCGCCGGCCCGGCGCAGGTGCGCATCGTCCAGGAGGACGGCGCATGGCGGCTGCGGGTGGACGGCCGGCCCTACCACGTCAAGGGCGCCGGCTCGGCCAGCGGCGACCTGGAGCAGCTGGCTGCGCGCGGCGGCAACTCGTTCCGCACCTGGAGCACCGGCACCGACGCGGCCGCGGTGCGCGCCATGCTCGACCGCGCGCAGCGCAACGGGCTGATGGTGGCCATGGGCATCGAGGTGGGGAAGGAGCGCCACGGCTTCGACTACGACGACCCGCAGGCCGTGGCCGCGCAGCTGCGCCGCATCCGCGGGGAAGTGCTGCTGTACAGGGACCATCCCGCGGTGCTGATGTGGGTGGTCGGCAACGAGCTGAACCTGGAGTACTCCAACCCGAAGGTGTGGAACGCGGTCGGGGAGATCGCCGAGATGATCCACGAGGTGGACCCCAACCACCCGGTGATGACCACGCTGGCAGGCTTCGACCGCAAGCTGATCGACCAGCTGAAGGCGCGCGCGCCGGCGCTGGACCTGATCGGCATCCAGCTCTACGGCGACATCGACACGCTGCCGCGCCGGCTGCGCGAAAGCGGCTGGAGCGGCCCCTACATCGTCACCGAGTGGGGCCCCACCGGGCACTGGGAGAGCCCGCTCACCGCCTGGGGCGCGCCCATCGAGGACCACGCCTCGCGCAAGGCCGAGCTGCTGGTCGAGCGCTACCGCCGCTACATCGAGAGCGACACCCGCCAGGGCCTGGGTTCGTACGTGTTCCTGTGGGGCAACAAGCAGGAGCGCACGCCGACGTGGTACGGGCTGTTCCTGCCCGGCGGCGAATCCACGCCCAGCGTCGACGCGATGCAGTACCTGTGGACCGGGCAGTGGCCCGCCAACCAGGCACCCTCGATCTCGCTGCCGCTGCTGGACGGCCGCGGCGCGCGCGCCAGCGTGGTGCTGCGTGCGGGCGGCGAGTACGAGGCGCTGGCGCCGGCCGCGGACCCGGACGGCGACGCCCTGCAATGGCGCTGGAGTGCGCTGTACGAGAGCACCGCGACCTCCATCGGCGGCGACCCGGAGCAGGTGCCGGCGGCGGTGGAGCTGCACGCGCGCGACCTCGGCGGCGGCCGCGTGCGCCTGACCGCGCCGCGGCAGCCGGGCAACTACCGCCTGTTCGTGGAGGTGCGCGACGGCCGCGGCCACGCCGCCTACGCCAACCTCCCGTTCCGCGTGGAGGCCGCCGCGCCCTGAACGCGACGCCTCAACCCTCGAAGGTGACCACCACCGATTCGGCGCTGCGCCCGGCCTGGCCGTGGTACACGGCCTCGATGTTGTTGCCGTCCGGGTCCAGCACGAAGGCGGCGTAGTAGCCGGGGTGGTAGGGCCGTTCGCCCGGCGCGCCGTTGTCGCGCCCGCCGTTGGCCAGGGCGACGACGTGGAAGGCCTCGACCATCGCCCGGTCGCGGGCCTGGAAGGCCAGGTGGTGGCGCCCGGTCGGCTCGCCCGCGGCGGCCTCGCTGTCGATGCTCGAGACGAACAGCTCGTCGGCCCAGAACCAGCCGTCGCCGTGGCCGCCGACGGGAATGCCGAGCACGCCGAACACCGCCTCGTAGAAGCGGCGGCTGGCGTCCAGGTCGCGCACCACCAGCTGGATGTGGTCGATCAGGCGTCCGCGGTGCAGCTGCTGGGTTTCCATGGGGGCTCCGTCGTCGTCCGGCACGGCCCATCGTACAGGCCCGCGGGCCGCCGCCGCCCGCTCACGGCGGCGGCGGCCGTTCGTAGTCCCCGGGCTCGGCGTGGTTGAGTTCCGGGTCGGTGTCGGGCATGTCGCGGTCCTTGCCGATGCCGCGGTCGTTGCGGTACTTGTGCGGCGTGTTCGGCTTGTCCTGGTCCGCCGGCGGGCCGAACGGCTTGCGGGGGATGTCGTTCATCGCAGCCTCCTCGCCTTCGCGGCGGCCCCCCG
>DASRYN010000155.1:0-5630 GCA_035687185.1 Pseudoxanthomonas sp.
GGCGCCTGCAGGAACCGCGTGCTCCTGCAGGAACCGGCCCCGCCGGCGCCCCGCGACCGACGCCTTCGCCCTGACTTGCAGCGCCGCGGCCGCCCCACTAGCCTGCCCGGCAACGCATCTCCCATCGGGGAACCCATGAAACACCGCCACCTGCTGCTCTCGCTCGCCGTCGGCGCCGGCCTGCTGTCCCTGTCCGCCTGCAAGAAGGAGCCCGCGCCGGAGGCCACGCCCGCCGCGCCGGCCGCCGCCGCCCAGGGCGGCGAAACGGCCGACCAGTTCGTCGCCCGCATCAACGCCGAGTACAAGGCCATGTTCCCCGAGCTCACCTCGGCGCAGTGGCTGTCCTCGACCTACATCAACGACGACAGCGAGCGCGTGGCGGCCAAGGCGAACGAGCGCTGGCTGACCACGCTCAACCGCTGGATCGAGGAGGCCCGCCGCTTCGAGGGCCAGCCGATGTCCGAGGACAGCAAGCGCGCCATCGCGCTGCTCAAGCTCATGACCTCGATGCCGGCGCCGAAGGACCCGGCCAAGCTCTCCGAGCTGACCCAGATCGCCTCGCGCATGGAAGGCACCTACGGCAAGGGCACCTACTGCACCGGCGAGGGCGCGCAGCGCGACTGCCGCCAGCTGGGCGAACTGGAGGACGTGCTGCGCGGCAGCCGCGACTACGACGCCCAGCTGGACGCCTGGCAGGGCTGGCACACCATCTCCGTGCCGATGCGCCAGGACTACCAGCGCTTCGTCGAGCTGGTCAACGAGGGCGCGCGCGAGCTGGGCTACGCCGACGCCGGCGCGATGTGGCGCAGCGGCTACGACATGCCGCCCGAGCAGATCGCGGCCGAGACCGATCGCCTGTGGGAACAGGTCAAGCCGCTGTACGAGCAGCTGCACTGCTACACCCGCGACAAGCTGCAGCAGACCTACGGCGTGGAGAAGGGCCAGGTCGCCGGCGGCCTGCTGCCGGCCCACCTGATGGGCAACATGTGGCAGCAGGACTGGGGCAACCTGTGGGACATCCTGCAGCCCTACAAGGGCGCCGGCAGCCTGGACATCACCGGCGCGCTTGAGCGCCAGTACCAGCAGAACCTGGGCGCGGCCCTGCACCAGCGCGGGCCCGACGCCGGCGTGCAGGCGCGGTTCGAGGCCGAGCGCGAGGCCCAGCTGCTGACCGCCAAGCAGATGACCGAGCGCGCGCAGGACTTCTACGTGTCCCTGGGCATGCCCAAGCTGCCGGAGAGCTACTGGGAGAAGACCCAGTTCATCAAGCCGCTGGACCGCGACGTGGTCTGCCACGCCAGCGCCTGGGACATGAACATGGAGGGCGACGTGCGCACCAAGATGTGCATCAAGCCCAACGAGGAGGACTTCACCACCATCTACCACGAGCTGGGCCACATCTATTACGACCTGGCCTACAACTCGCAGCCGCCGCTGTTCCAGAACGGCGCCAACGACGGCTTCCACGAGGCCATCGGCGACACCATCGTGCTGGCGATGACGCCGAAGTACCTGGAGTCCATCGGCATGGTCCAGGGCCAGGCGCAGGACCAGCAGGCGCTGATCAACGCGCAGATGCGCATGGCGCTGGCCAAGGTGGCCTTCCTGCCCTTCGGCCTGATGATCGACCGCTGGCGCTGGGGCGTGTTCGACGGCTCCATCGCGCCGGAGCGCTACAACCAGGCCTGGTGGGAGCTGAAGGCGCGCTACCAGGGCGTGGCGCCGGCCACGCCGCGCGGCGAGGAGTTCTTCGACCCGGGCGCCAAGTACCACGTGCCGGGCAACACGCCCTACACGCGCTACTTCCTCTCGCACGTGCTGCAGTTCCAGTTCTACAAGTCGCTGTGCGAGGCGGCCGGCCACCAGGGTCCGCTGTACGAATGCACCTTCTACGGCAACGCCGAGGCCGGCAAGCGCTTCTGGGCCATGTTGCAGAAGGGCGCGAGCCAGCCGTGGCAGGCCACGCTGAAGGAGCTGACCGGCAGCGAGCAGATCGACGGCGGCGCGGTGCTGGAGTATTTCGCGCCGCTGCAGGAGTGGCTGAAACAGCAGAACCAGGGCAAGCAGTGCGGCTGGCAGGCGCCGGCGGCGGCCCGGCCGGAAGCGGCCACGCAGGGCTGATCCGTTCCGCCCTCGCGACAGGCGGAAGGCCCGGCCATGCCGGGCCTTCCGCTTGCTGGGGCCGACCCCGCCTCGCCGGCGCGGCTCAGCGCCAGCCGGCGTCGCGCGCCCTGCGCTCGGCCGCGGCGTCGAGCATTTCCCGCTGGCGCGCATCGACTTCGGCCAGCACCGACGCCGGCAGCGCGGACGCGGCCTGGCGCAGCCCGCCGCCCGGCCTTTCCGCTTCGCCCAGCGCGACCACGCGCCACGCACCGCCGCTGCGGCAGGCCAGCCCGCCCAGCGGCTGCGCGCCGTCGGCAGTGAAGGTGCGGCAGTAGTTGCCGTCGCCGTCGCGGAAACTGAGGCCCACGGCGAACGCATCGCCCGGCCTGGCCTGGGCGGCGAGCCGGGTGTCGAGCACCCGGGAGAGCTCGGCTCCGGCCACCATCGCGCCATCCTGCATGCGCACCGGCCCTTGCGTGGGTGCGCGCAGGAACTGGGCACCGAACAGCACGCCCAGCAGCACCGACGCCGCCAGCGCGCCCCACTCCGGCCAGCGCCATTCGCGCACCCGCCGCGCAGCGCCGCGCGGGCGCAGCGGCACCACGTCGGCGGCGGCCTGCGACGCAACCGGCGCCGGTTCCTGGGCCATGCCCAGCGTCGCCAGCAGCCGCTGCGGCGGCGCCTCGTCCGCCACCGGGGCGTACGCCGCGCGCAGGCGCTCGCGCAGCGCGCGTTCGCGGCGCGCGCGTTCGGCCAATGCCGGATCGGCGGCCACGGCGCGGGCGACATCGGCCGCGGCGGCTTGGTCCAGTTCGCCGTCCAGCCACGCCAGCAGTCGTTCTTCGTTCACCGGGCTCATCCGCCTTCTCCCAACATCGTCTGCAACGCCTCCCGGCCCCGCGCCAGGCGGCTGGTCAGGGTTCCGACAGGCACCTCCAGCGCGGCGGCGGCTTCCCTGTAGGACAGGCCTTCCACCAGCACCAGCATCACCGCCTCGCGCTGTTCCGGCGGCAACCGCGCCATCGCCGCTTCGACCGACATCGCCGCGTCCTGCCGGTCGAACGGCGAGGTGCCGACGTGCTCGCCGGCCTCCGCCGGCGCCATCACCCGGCCACGCCGTTGCCTCGCGCGCACCTCGTCCAGCCACGCGTTGCGCACGATGCCGAACACCCACGCCTCCAGCGGCAGGCCCAGCTCCTCGCGGAACTGTCCCGAGCGGGCCAGCGCGCGCTCCAGCGCGGTCTGGACCACGTCGTCCGCATCGTGGGCGTCGCCGGTCAGGCCGCGCGCGAAGCGGCGCAGCCGCGGCAGCAGCCCGCACAGGCGTTGGCGCATTTCGCTCGTGGCATCCATCAGGCCATACGTTCCGGGGCGGCGATTTCTTCCATCGGCGATGGCGCCGGGTTCAGACCGGACTCAGCCGGCGCGCTTAAGCTGCGCGCGTCCCGGCAGGTCGCCGGATATTGGCCGCAGCCGCCATGCCCCGCAAGCTCCGTCCCGCCCTCGCCGCCCTCGCCGTGACGCTGGCCGTGCCTGCGCAGGCGCAGCTGGCGCCCGGGTTGCCGGCCGGCGTGGATCGCACGCTGCAGGCGCCCACGCAGGTCCTCGACGGCGTGCGCCGCGCCGCCGACCCGCTGCTGCAACCGGTCGAAGAGCGAGCGCTGCGTCCGCTGCTGGACCGTGCGGGCGAAAGCCGCCGCCTGCTGCGCCGCCATCCGCGGCTGCTCGACGTCGATCCTGCCGGCGAGCTGGTGCTGAAGCAGCGCCTGCTGGCGATCTCGCCGACGCCGGAAGCGCTGGCGCGCGTCCGCGAGGCGGGCTTCGCCGAAGCCGGGCGCGAGCGGATGGAGGAACTCGGGCTCGAGGTCGTCGTGTTGCAGGCGCCGGCGTCGCTGGACACGCGCGCGGCGCTGGCCCTGCTGCGCCGGATCGATCCGGCCGGCAGCTACGAGTTCGACCACGTCTATCTGCGCGGCGGCACGGCCGCTTCGCCCGCGGCTCCTGCGGCGATGGCGGCGGTGCGCAATCCGCGCGACTTCCGCATCGGCCTGATCGACAGCGGCGTGGATGCGAACCATCCGTCGCTGGCCGACAGCGAGGTGCGCAGCTGGGGGTGCAACGGCAGACCGGTGCCGGACGGGCACGGCACCGCGGTGGCGTCGCTGCTGGTCGGCGGCGCCGACGCGCAGGCGCGTGGGGGCACGCTGTATGCGGCCGACATCTGGTGCGGGCAGCCGGTCGGCGGCGCATCGAGCGCACTGGCCGGGGCGCTGGCATGGATGGCGCGCGAACAGGTGCCGGTGGTCAACATCAGCCTGGTCGGCCCGGACAACGCCCTGCTGCGCCGTGCGACGCAGGCGCTGAACCAGCGCGGCCAGGTGCTGGTCGCCGCGGTCGGCAACGACGGACCTTCCGCGCCGCCGCTGTTTCCCGCCGCGTATCCCGGCGTGATCGGGGTGACCGCGGTGGATCGCAGGCAGCGGGTATTGCCGGAGGCCGGGCGCGGCGCGCAGGTGGATTTCGCCACGCTGGGCCGGCTGCGCGCGGCGAAGGCGCACGGCGGCTGGACCCCCGTGCGCGGCACCTCGTTCGCCGCGCCGCTGGTGGCGCGCGCAGCCGCGTTGCGCCTGCCTGCCCTGCGCGCGGCCGGTGCGGACGCCGTCGTGCACGTGCTGGCGCAGGAGGCGCGCGATGCAGGGCCGCCCGGCCGCGACGACATCTTCGGCCTGGGCATCCTGGAAAACTGAACGCCCCCCGAATCTTCCGGTTCCGGTCGGGAAGAAACCCGCGCCCCGGTTCGTAACCCCTGTGAACGCCGCGGATTGGCCGCGGCGCACCGGAGACACGAACCATGAAGACCTCCACGCTGTTCACCGCGATCGTCGCCGTCGGCCTGTTCGCCACCCACGCACAGGCGCAGAGCGGGTCCACCGGCGACAACGCCGGGCCGCCCGCGCACGGCGCGACGCAGGCCGGGCCTGCCGCTGCGACTGCAACCAATGCCGCGGACGGCGCGGCGCCGGCCGCGTCGGACGCCTCCGCACACGTGTCGGCGCAGGGCGATGCCGCTGCCGACGCGCTGGCCCGGCGCTATGCCGGGGCCGCCGGCTCGGTGGACGCCGCCGCCGACATCGTCGGCGACCTGCACGCCGGCAGCGGCGATCACCCCGCGCTGGCCTATGGCGAGATCGACGCCACCCTGGCACTGGCTTCGCAGCTGGTGGCCGACAACGAAGCGGCCAACCTCGGCGCCGCGGTCGACGCGGTGCTCGACCTCCGCGCCGACGGCCTCGGCTGGGGCCAGGTGGCGCAGGAACTGGGCTACACCGTCGGCAGCGCCGCCTCCGCGGCGCATGCCGCCGGCGCCCAGGCAGGCGATGCGGCCCAAGGCGCGGTGGCGTCCGCGGTGCGGGACGTCTCCGCCACCACGTCGGGCCTGTCCCTTGCGAAGCAGGCCGGCATCGGCGGCTCGACCGCCCAGGGCAGCGTGGCCATCGGCACCGGCTCCCCGGCTCCCACTGCCACCC
>DASRYN010000156.1:0-12326 GCA_035687185.1 Pseudoxanthomonas sp.
AGCCAGCTGCCGAGCGCCGCCAGCAGGGAGCCGAAATGCAGCGGTCCGGTGGGCGAGGGCGCGAAGCGGCCGCGGTAGGGCGCGGGCGGAGAGGGTGGTTGCGGCATCGCCGGATGGTCGCGGCAGGCCCGGCTTGATTTCAAGCCGGGCCGGCACCATCTGCCTCCACAAAGCCAAGCCCTACGGAGCCACGTTCGTGTTCAGTCGCATCGCCCTGTTCCTGGCCACCAACCTTGCCGTGCTGGTGCTGGCCGGCATCGTCATGTCCATCCTCGGGGTGCATCCGGGGCAGATGGGCGGGCTGCTGGTGATGGCCGCGGTGTTCGGCTTCGGCGGCTCGTTCATTTCCCTGCTGATGTCCAAGTGGCTGGCCAAGCGCTCCACCGGCGCCCAAGTGATCACCGAGCCGCGCAACCAGACCGAGCGCTGGCTGCTGGAGACCGTGCGCCGCCAGGCCCAGGCCGCGGGCATCGGCATGCCGGAGGTGGCCGTGTACGAAGCGCCGGAGATCAACGCTTTCGCCACCGGCGCCAACCGCAACAATGCCCTGGTCGCGGTCTCCACCGGCCTGCTGCGCAACATGAACGCCGACGAGGCCGAGGCCGTGCTCGGCCACGAGGTGGCGCACATCGCCAACGGCGACATGGTGACCATGGCCCTGCTGCAGGGCGTGCTGAACACCTTCGTGATCGTGCTGGCGCGCGTGGTCGGCGGCGTGGTGGACAGCTACCTGTCCGGCAACCGCGAGGATCGCGGCCCCGGCCTGGCCTATTTCGCGATCGTGATGGTGCTGGAGATCGTGTTCGGCCTGTTCGCCACCATGATCGCGATGTGGTTCTCGCGCCGGCGCGAGTTCCGCGCCGACGCCGGCGGCGCGCAGCTGGCAGGCCGCGGCAAGATGATCGCGGCGCTGGAGCGGCTATCCCTCAACCAGGGGCACAGCACGCTGCCGGCGCAGGTCCAGGCCTTCGGCATCTCCGGCGGCATCGGTCAGGGCCTGCGGCGCCTGTTCATGAGCCACCCGCCGCTGTCCGAGCGCATCGCCGCGCTGCGCGCCACGGCGGCGGCGTAATCCACCGCCCGTCGCGCCCCGCAACGCCCGCCGGGTCACCTGGCGGGCGTTGCCGTTTCCCGCGTCAGCCGGGCCCGGCGCCGGACGGGCCCACGCAATCGCGCGCGGGCGTGCCCGACAGGGTGAGCATGGCTTCGTTGCCGTGGTCCCAGAACTCGTTGCCGTTGGCGTCGGCGTAGCGGGCGCCGGACGCGGCGCTGGCGCGCGGCAGCAGCAGCTGTCCGCGGTCGTGGGTCAGGGTCAGGGCGTCGGCCTGCGGGTCGAAACGCGCGGCCACGCGCTGGTCGCCGCATTGCCATTGGGTCTCGCGCACGCTCTCGGCCGAGGCGACGGCGTCGGAAGCAGTCGCAGCCGCCGCGGCAGGCGTGTCCAGGCCCGCGCCCGCGCCTGCGGCGGCCACCGGCTCGGCCGGCCGGCACGCGGCCAGGGCCAGCAGCGCGACAGCCAGCGGCAGGACGGCGGCCGCGCCCGTCGGGAGATAACCCCGGCTCATGCCGAACGCGCCTGCTCGGCGTGGCGGCCCTCGGCGATCTCCTCCACCAGCTTGGCGCAGAAGGCCGGCAGGTCGTCCGGGGTGCGGCTGGTGACCAGGCCCTGGTCCACCACCACCTCGCGGTCCACCCAGCGGGCGCCGGCGTTCTCCAGGTCGCGCTGGATGTTGGGCACCGAGGTCAGCTCGCGGTCGGCGGCCACGCCGGCGTCCACCAGCACCCACGGCCCGTGGCAGATCGCGCCGACCGGCTTGCCGGCCTCGAAGAAACCGCGGGTGAAGCGGATGGCGTTCTGGTCGTGGCGCAGCGCGTCGGGGTTGAACAGGCCGCCGGGAATGACCAGCGCGTCGTAGTCGGCGGGGTTCGCTTCGGCGACGGGGCGGTCCACCTCGACCGAGCGGCCCTTGTCGAAATGGCGCAGGCCCTGGATCGAGCCGCCCTCGGGCGAGACCACCTCGACCTCGGCGCCATGCTCGCGCAGGGCGCGCATCGGCTCCAGCAGCTCGGATTCCTCGAAGCCGTTGCTGGCGAGGATGGCGACGCGTTTTCCGCTCAGGTGGCTCATTGCAGCTACTCCTTGGTGGCTCGGGGTGGTTTCGGGGAACCCGCAGGCTAGACCGGCCCGTGCATCGCCGATGCGAAGGCCGCGTGTACGATCCATTAAATCCGCGCGAGGGCGGGGCTCAGGAGGCCGGCTCCGGCGACAGCCGCAGGCGGACGTAGAGGCCGCGGTGGTCGGAGGCCCAGGTCCCGTGGGCGTCCGGTTGCGCGAACAGCAGCCGCGCTTCCAGCGGCTGCAGCCGACCGCGCTCCAGGAAGACGTGATCGATGCGCGCCGGCTGCGGGAAATAGTGCGGGTTGAGGGTGCTGGCTTCCTCCGGCCCGGCGTGCGGATGCAGCGCGGCCCAGGCGTCCTCGTAGCCTTCGCGCAGCGCGGCCAGCTCCGGCGCGTCGGCCGCCGCGTTGAAGTCGCCGGCGATCACGCTGGGGAGCCCGTCGGCGGTCGCCTCCACCCAGGCCAGCAGGTCGTGCACCTGCTGCGCGCGCAGCGCGCCACCTGCGGGTGTCCAGTGGAGGTGGGTGACGTACAAGTTGAGCGGGCGCCCGCCGGCGAGCACGCGCACCAGGCCCGCACTGCGGTGGTCTTCCAGCGGATGCAGCAGCGTCTCGCCGCGCTCGAGCGCGGTGCCCCGGACGAGCAGGGCGTTGCCGTAGCGGCGCGCGCTGCTGGGCGGGTCGGTGGTGACGAAGTGCCAGTCGTAACCCAGCTCGCGCGCCAGCCATGCCGCCTGGTTGGGCAGCCGCTCGTGCTGCAGCACTTCCTGCAGGGCGATGGCGTCGGGCCGCAGGCGGCGCAGCTCGTCGACGATCTGCGCGCGGCGCCGCGGCCAGTCGTCGCGGTCGTGGTAGAGGTTGAGCGTGACCAGGGTGAACTCCGGCGCCTCCGCCGTGGCGGCAGGCGCGGGCGGCACCGGCGCCGCGGCGCGCGCCGCCACGGCCGGCAGCACCGCGGCGAGCGCAAGGCAGGCGAGCAGGCGCAGCGTGCGGTTCACGGCGCGGCCACCTCCGGGGGCGGCTGGTCCAGGCGCAGCACCGGATACAGGCCGAAGCGTTCGTCCCAGGACGCATGGCGGCGGTAGAAGAACTCCAGGCGCGCGGCGGGGTCGGCGGCGAAGGCCGGGTCCTCCGCCAGGCGGCGCTCGAACGCCGCGCGCAAGGCCGGGTCCTCGGCCAGCATCGCGCGGGCCACGCCCTCGGCCACGTACGGCTCCATGTACTCCTTGCGCTCGAAGGCGTTGCCGAAGGCGCCCCAGGCGGCCAGCGAGTCGGGCGCCTGCGGTTCGAGCAGCGCCATCGCCAGCCGCGCCAGCGGCTGGGCCAGCGGGACGTACAGCGCGCCGGCGGCCACGTCGCGCGGCTCGTCCTGCCACTGGCCGGACAGCGCCACCCGCTGGCGGCCCTCCGACGGTCGGGGCGCGAAGTCCGTGCGGGTGGCGCGGAACGTCCGCACCGGGGCCTGCGGCCAGGACCGCGAAAGGCGCCGGAAGGCGATGCCGTGCGTCTCCAGCAGGGGCTGCACCATGCCGGCCCAGGCCGGCGGCACCAGGTAGCCGGCGCGCGGCGCGACCACCGCCAGCGACGGCGCGATGCGGTCGCGCAGCGGCACGCGCCACACCTGCGGCGTCGACTCGTCGTAGCGGGTCATCAGCGCGCCGGAAACCTCCGACGGCGTGCGGGTGTAGGCATAGCCGCGGAAGGCGATCGTGCGCGCTTCCGGGCCGGCCTCGTATTCCAGTGGCACCTCGGTGCCGGCCAGGCTCGCGGCGCGGGCGTCGGCCGCCTCCGCCAGGCGCTTCCAGCGCGCACCGTGGCGCGCGGCCTGCTCCAGTACCGACACCACCGCGTTGCGGGTGATGCGCACGCGCTCGGGGTACGGCTTCCACGAATGCGTCTCCACCAGCATGCCCAGGCGGTTGCGCAGCAGGAAGTAGCCGTGCGAGAAGCGCGGCGGCGCCACGTCGTCGGCGAAGCCGGAGGCCGGGTCGTCCTCGATCACGAACGAGGGATAGAACGGCAGCGGCAGCGAGCCCTGGCGCTCCAGGTCGGCCATCACCGCGTCGCGCCAGGCCCGGCCCGCCTCGCGAAGCGCGGCGTCCCCGGCGTGCAGCGGCTCGACCTGGATGGAAATGTCGTGCTCGAACTGGGCGCCGTTGGTGGCGTGGAGGTCCACCATCAGCAGCGGGTCCCACTCGCGCACCAGCGCCAGCATCGCGCGCATCTCCGCCGAGTCGGCCTTGGCGTAGTCGCGGTTGAGGTTGTAGCCCTGCGCGGTGGTGCGCCAGCCCATTTCCTCCGGACCGCGCTGGTTGGGGCGGTTCCAGCGCCCGAACCGCTCGTGGCCGTCCACGTTGAACACCGGCACGAACAGCCAGACCACCTTCTCCAGCACGCCGGGCGCGGCGCGCCCCTCCAGCACCTCGCGCAGCGCCAGGAAGCCGGCGTCCTTGCCGTCGATCTCGCCGGCGTGGATGCCGCCCTGCACCAGCACCACGGGCAGGCCGCGGCGGCGTGCCTCGGCCGGCTCGAAGGCACCGGTGGCGGTGGCCACCAGCAGCTGCATCGGCCGGCCCTCGGGCGTGGTGCCGAAGCTGCGGACGGCGACCCGGTCCGGGTACCGGGCCTGGAACGCCGCGGCCAGGGCCGGCACTTCGTCGTAGCGGCCGGTGCGCTGGAAGCCGGAGCGCTCGGCCACGGTGGACAGGTCGGGCGCCTGCGCGCGCAGGCCCGCGGGATGCGCGGCCAGGCAGGCCAGCAACAGGCAGGACGGAAACAGGAAGCGGGAGGTCATCGGCGGTACCGGGTGGAAACCGGCACATGATGCCAGCCCGGCGCGGGCGAGGGCGGGGCGGTTCGATTCGGCGGGCCGATGGGGTAACCTCGCCTTCTTTTGCAGCCGGACCCCGCATGAGCACGACCCGCGCAGGCGCGATGCCGCGCCAGATTCCCTACATCATCGGCAACGAAGCCTGCGAGCGCTTCAGCTTCTACGGGATGCGCAACATCCTGGTGCCGTTCCTGGTCAGCAGCGTGCTGCTGGCCTACCTGCCCGAGGCGGACCGCGAGGGCGCGGCGAAGGACATCTTCCACACCTTCGTCATCGGCGTGTACTTCTTCCCGCTGCTCGGCGGCTGGCTGTCGGACCGCTTCTTCGGCAAGTACAACACCATCCTGTGGCTGTCGCTGGTGTACTGCGCCGGCCACGCCTGCCTTGCCCTGTTCGAGGAGAACCGTACCGGCTTCTACACCGGCCTGTTCCTGATCGCGCTGGGCAGCGGCGGCATCAAGCCGCTGGTCTCGGCCTTCGTCGGCGACCAGTTCGACCAGAGCAACAAGGACAAGGCCAAGGTCGTCTACGACGCCTTCTACTGGTCGATCAACTTCGGCAGCTTCTTCGCCTCGCTGCTGATGCCGATCTTCCTCCGCGAGCACGGGCCCAGCGTGGCCTTCGGCATCCCGGGCGTGCTGATGTTCGTCGCCACCGCGATCTTCTGGGCCGGGCGCCGCAAGTACGTGCACGTGCCGCCGTCGCCGCCCGACCCGGATTCCTTCCTCAACGTGGTGCGCAGCGCGCTGTTCGGGCCGGCGCCGGGCAAGGGCGCGGGCACCTGGGTGGCCGTGGCCGGCGTCGCCCTGGCGGTGGCCTCGCTGGCCCTGGTCCCGTCGATGGGCTTCGTCGAGGCGGTGCTGATCGGCCTCGGCCTGCTGATCGCGCTGGTCGGCGCGGGCGCCTCGATGCAGCTCGACCGCGCCCGCGGGCGCCACCCCGACGCGGCGATCGAGGGCGTGCGCGCGGTCCTGCGGATCCTGATCGTGTTCGCGCTGGTCACCCCGTTCTGGTCGCTGTTCGACCAGAAGGCCTCGACCTGGGTACTCCAGGGCCAGACCATGCGGATCCCGCACGATGCATGGTGGTGGCCCAGCCAGCTGGTGGTGACCGCGGCGCAGATGCAGGCGCTGAATCCGATCATGGTCATGCTGCTGATCCCCTTCAACAACCTGGTGCTGTACCCGCTGCTGCGGCGCATGGGCTTCGAGGTCACCGCGCTGCGCCGGATGGGCTTCGGCATCGCGTTCTCGGGCCTGGCATGGGTGGTGGCGGGCGTGCTGCAGCTGTGGATCGACGGCGGCGACCCGGTGTCGCTGGCGTGGCAGATCCTGCCGTACGCGCTGCTGACCTTCGGCGAGGTGCTGGTGTCGGCCACGGGGCTGGAGTTCGCCTACAGCCAGGCACCGCGCTCGATGAAGGGCACGATCATGAGCTTCTGGCTGCTGTCGGTGTCCTACGGGAACCTGTGGGTGCTGCTCACCAACGCCGCCGTGCGCAACGAAGGCGTGACCTCGCACATCGCCGCCACCGGCCTGAGCGAGAACGCGTTCCTGATGTTCTTCTTCGCCGGTTTCGCGTTCCTGGCCGCGGTGGCGTTCGCCGCGTACGCCCGCGTGTACCCGATGCAGGACAACTACCGTGCCGCTGCCTGAGGACGCGTGATGGAGTCGCCGATCACCCTGGTCCTGATCGCGGTGACCGCGCTGGTGTCGTGGCGGGGCTTCGGCGACCGCCGCCTGATCGACCGCATGATCCTGTGGCCGCCGGCGGTCTCGCGCAACCGGCAGTACTGGCGGCTGGCCAGCTACGGCTTCGTCCATGCCGACCTGGCCCACCTGCTGTTCAACATGGTCACGCTGTTCTTCTTCGGGCGGCTGATCGAGCAGGTGATGCTGCGGGTGACGGGCTCGATGCTCACGTACCCGCTGTTCTACCTGGCGGCGCTGGTGGTCTCCATCCTGCCCAGCTACCTGAAGCACCAGCGCGACCCGCAGTACTTCAGCCTGGGCGCCTCGGGCGCGGTGTCGGCGGTCCTGTTCGCCTACATCCTGCTGGCGCCGTGGTCGCTGATCTTCGTGTTCTTCATCCCGGCGCCGGCCATCCTGTACGCCGTGTTCTACGTGGGCTACAGCCTGTGGATGGACCGCCGCGGCGGCGACCGCATCAACCACAGCGCGCACCTGGCCGGCGCGGCCTTCGGCGTGATGTTCATGCTGGCCATGGAGCCGAGGCTGGTGCAGGTGTTCCTGCAGGAACTGCTGAACCCGCGCTTCGGCTGAAGCGCGCTCACCCGGCCTGAATGCACGGTGTGCCACCGTGCCTGCGTCCCATGAAGACGGAGGCAGCGACCATGGCCACCCGAACCGCGCGCAAGACTCCGGCCCGCAGCACGGCGGACCGGGCCGGCCGCCGTAGCACCGCCGGGGACGCCCCGGCGGAAAAGCGTCCGGCGAAGGCCGGCGCCCGCAAGGGCACTGCCGCCGGGCCCGCGAAGAAAGCCGCCACGGCGCGGAAGACGACCGCGCGCAAGGCGACGAAGCAGGCCGCCACGAAGCAGGCCGCAACCCGGAAGGCTCCAGCGAAGCAGGCCGCGACCAAGAAGGCCGCGACCAAGAAGGCTGCGGCGAAGAAGGCGGCGGCGAAGAAGGCGGCGGCGAAGCGGACTCCGGCGAAGAAGGCGCCGACGCGCGCGACGATCGCGGGCGTCACGGCCAGGAAGGCGGCGGCCGCGAAGAAGCCGTCCCCCGCCAAGGCGCCGGCCCGCCGCGCGACCGCAGGCGAGGACATGTCGCCTGCGCGCAGCGGCCAGGGCGCGCCGGCCAGGCGCCGGTCCGGCGCAGGCCGCCGGGGCGGGAACGGGGTGACCGCGGAACAGGCGCTGGCGACGACCCGCGAGCTGCTGGAGGCGCAGCAGGAAAAGGCCAGGCAGACCCCGCCGTGGCGGCTGCTCGAGCAGGGGGGCGGGCCGGCGCCCGACGGCGATGCCGGCATGCCGCCGGCGGAGACGGAGGAAGCGAAACTGCAGGCGCTGCACGAGGGCGAGAGCCGGTTGCCGGCGATCCACGGCAGCACCAGCACCCACGACCGCCGCAACCAGCGCAAGCGCGACCGCCGCGGCTGAGCGGGCGGGCGGCGTGGGCCGCCCGTCGCGTCAGGCGTTGATCGAGTAGGTGGTCTTCAGCCGCTCGTAGACTTCGGCCGTCAGCTGTTCGAATTCCCAGCTGTCGGTATGGCCGTTGACCACCAGCTGGTACAGGCCTTCCAGCAGGGAAGCGTCGTTGGCGAACTCGCCCGAGGGCTGCAGGTCCAGGACCTTCATGGGGAAACTCCTTAGGTCTTCACATGGGTGAACGGAAGCAGAACCCGTGCCAGCCCCCACCGGGCGGCGTAACTGCCTGATCGGACTGGCCCCGCTCACGCCGTCCCGACTCGCCGTGGCCGATCATGTGACGCTGCGCGTCGCCTTTTGCCGCAAACTCCTCCCGAGAACATGGAGCCGACATGACCGAGCCGCAGATCCGGCACGACGCCGACCGCCGCCGCTTCGAGACCGAGGTGGACGGGCATCCGGCGGAACTGACCTACCGCCTGGACGGGACCGTGATGTGGATCACCCACACCGGCGTGCCCGAGCCCATCGGCGGTCGCGGCGTGGCCGGACGCCTGGTCCGGGCCGCGCTCGACCACGCCCGCGCCGCGGGATGGCGCGTGGTACCGGCGTGTTCCTACGCGGCGGCGTGGATGCGCCGCCACCCGGACTACGCCGACCTGGTCGCCGGCTGAGGCCGGCAATCGCTACACTGGCCCGGGGCGCCGCACGCGGCGTCCAGGCGCAACGGAGGTGCCGAATGAGCCGCAATCAGACCTGGATCGTCCTGCTCGCGCTGCTGGCGCTGTCGGCCGGGTGCCGTCGCGAGGCGCCCGCGGACGCCGCGCCGCAGCCCGGCGACGCGCCGGCGCAGCCCGCTCCTGCGGGTGATGCCGCAGACCCGCCCGCGCCCGCCCTCGAGGACGTGATCGAGCACGACCCCCGTTACGTGGTCGGCATCAGCTACCCGCCTTCGGCCAAGGCCCATCCCGGCCTGGCCCGGGCCCTGCACGACTATGCCCAGGCCGCCCGCCAGGAACTGATGCAGGCCGTGGAGGGCCTGGACGGCCCGCCCAGCGCGCCCTACGAGCTGTCGCTGGGCTTCCGCGACCTCATGGACACCCCGCAGGTCGTCGCCGTGGCCGCCGACGGCAGTCTCTACACCGGCGGCGCCCACGGGCAGCCGCTGGTGGCGCGCTTCGTGTGGCTGCCGCAGCGGCAGGAGATGCTCACCTCCGCGCGCCTGCTGGCCTCGCCCGCGGGCTGGGAGGCCATCGCCGACTACGCCGGCGAGCAACTGGGCGCCGCGGCGCACACCCGCGCTGCGGACGAGGCGCTGGATCCGGCCGACCGCCAGCGCCTGCTCGGCGTGGCGCTGAAGATGATCGAGGAGGGCACCGCGCCCGAGCCCGGCAACTTCGCTGCGTTCGAGCCGGTGCCCGCGGCGGACGGCCGGATCGCCGCGCTGCGCTTCGTGTTCCCGCCCTACCAGGTCGGTCCCTATGCCGACGGGGTGCAGTACGTGGAAGTGCCGGCGGCCGTGCTCGCGCCGCACCTGGCCCCGGCCTACCGCGAGCTGTTCGCCCCGTAGCCCGCATGGCCGCGCCGTTTTCCCGGCGTCGCGTGGAAGCGTTGCTGGCGGAGGCGGACGTCCGCATCGGCGGCGAGCGCGAATGGGACCTGCAGGTGCACGACGGGCGCTTCTACGCGCGCGTGCTGGCGCAGGGCTCGCTGGGCCTGGGCGAGTCCTACATGGACGGCTGGTGGGATGCGCGCTCGCTGGACGGTTTCCTGTTCCGGCTGATGCAGGCGGACCTGGACCGCCGCGTGCGCGGCCTGGGCGAGGTGCGCGACGCGCTGCTGGCACGGCTGCTCAACCTGCAGTCGCGCCGCCGCAGCCGCGAGGTGGGCCGCCGCCACTACGACCTGGGCAACGACCTCTACGCCGCGATGCTGGGCCGGCGCCTGGTCTACAGCTGCGGCTACTGGCGGCAGGCGGGCAACCTGGACGACGCGCAGGTGGCCAAGCTCGACCTGGTGTGCCGCAAGCTGCGCCTGCAGCCGGGCATGCGCGTGCTGGACATCGGCTGCGGCTGGGGCGAGGCGCTGAAATACGCGGCCGCGCGCTACGGCGTCAGCGGCGTGGGCGTCACCATCTCGCGCGAGCAGGCCGAGTTCGCCCGCGCCCTGTGCGCAGACCTGCCGGTGGAGATCCGGCTGCAGGACTACCGCGACGTGGAGGAACGCTTCGACGCGGTGTTCTCCATCGGCATGTTCGAGCACGTCGGCGTACGCAACTACCGCACCTACTTCGAGACCGTGCGCCGCTGCCTGTACGGCGACGGCCTGTTCCTGCTGCACACCATCGGCGGCAACGTGTCCCGCAACCGCACGGACCCGTGGATCGCGCGCTACATCTTTCCCAACTCGATGCTGCCGTCCGCCGCGCAGGTGACCGCCGCCTGCGAAGGCCTGTTCGTGATGGAGGACTGGCACAACTTCGGGCCGGACTACGACCGCACGCTGCAGGCCTGGCGCGACAACATCGAGGCGTCATGGGATCGCCTGGACGCCCGCTACGACGAGCGCTTCCGGCGCATGTGGCGTTTCTACCTGGCGGGCTCGATGGCCACGTTCCGCAGCCGCCGCGCCCAGCTGTGGCAGGTGGTGCTTTCCCCTGGCGGTGTGGCGGGCGGTTATCTCGCGCCCCGCTGACGGTTTTCGGCGGCCCTTTTCCCGGAAAATCGCGCGTCCGCAACATGAATAGCCGTGAAAACGGCATGAAAAAATACCGCGGTTTCTTAAGCAGTCAGCATCCGGTCATGGTCATGAACGGCTATTTTCTGGGCCTGATTGTGTTATGGCAACATACGGATTTAATTGAATTTTTTGCCAGGACTGTGGCGGTTGTCGCGCTTTTGCGTGCTCCGTATTAAGCATTATCCGCAACCGTGAAAATCCGGGCGCCCGGAGCCTCGTGCCTTGACATCGTTTTCACCGTGGTGGTAACGCTGAAAAAGAAGGTTGCAAAGGAAATCGAGGTTCAGCAAGGAATGTCGGCAGAGGGAATTGCTGGCAGCTGAGGTGTAGCTACCGGCGGCTCCGTCCCGCATTCCTCCCATCGTGCAGGGCAAGGAAACCGGGGGACGTCATGGAAAAGTTCATCACCGTCGTGTCGAAGTCGGGCTACGGCAGCCGCGAGCTGCCGCTGGGAAGCAACACCATCTCGCTGGACTCGACCTCGGTCGTCTGGCTGCCCGTGGACAAGGCGCGCGTCGCATCGGTCGCGCAGGACGGCGCCAATCTCGTGATCACGCTGGACGACGGGCAGCGCATCGTCGTCCAGAACTACTTCCAGGCCGATCCGCAGGGCCAGACCAGCGAACTGGTGCTCGAGGGCGAGGACGGCACGCTGTGGTGGCTGAAGAAGGATCCGGCCAACGGCGGCTTCTCGTTCGTGCAGGCCGAGTCCACCGACGAACTCGCGGTGCTCGGGGCCGGCGCCCTCGCCGGCGGCGGTTCCACCGCCGCGCTGGTGGGCGGCGGCCTGGGTGCCGCCGCGCTGGCCGCCGCCGCGGGCGGTGGCGGTGGGGGCGGTGGCGATGGCGGGCCGAGCCCGGGGTCCGGCAATCCGCCGGCCGACACCACGCCGCCACCGCCGCCGACCGCGCAGGTCAGCAGCGATGGCACCCGCGTCACCGGCACCGCCGAAGCCGGTGCCACCGTCCAGGTGCGCGACCAGGCCGGCAACCTGCTCGGCAGCGCCACCGCCGGCAACGACGGCAGCTACTCGATCACCCTCTCCCAGCCGCAGACCAACGGCGAAACCCTGACGGTCACCGCCCGGGATGCGGCCGGCAATACGTCCTCCCCCACGACGGCCACGGCACCGGACCTGACCGCGCCCGACGCACCGACCGCGACGATCAGCGCCGACGGCGCAGTGGTCACCGGCACGGCCGAACCCGGCTCGACCGTGACCGTCCGCGGTCCCGACGGCACGGTGCTCGGCACCGCCGTCGCGGCTGCGGACGGCAGCTACTCGGTCACGCTCACGCCGGCGCAGACCGAGGGCCAGACGCTCTCGGTCACCGCGACCGACGCGGCCGGCAACGAGTCCGATCCGGCGCAGGTGACCGCGCCGCTCATCGACGACACCGACGCCGACGCCGATGCCGATGCCGATGCCGACGCCGATGCCGACGCCGACGCCGACGCGGATGCCGACGCGGATGCCGACGCGGATGCGGATGCGGATGCCGACGCCGATGCCGACGCCGATGCCGA
>DASRYN010000157.1:0-12830 GCA_035687185.1 Pseudoxanthomonas sp.
CCATCGCCACCGCCACTCCCTGGTGCAACGCGGGCGAAGCCGCCGGCTGGCCGCGCCTGGGCGAGATCGCGCCGCCGCCCGCCGACCCCGCGCTCACCGCCCAGGCCTGCGCCGCCATGCCGCCACGGCACCCCGAGCTGCCCGCCGCGGTCGCGCATGCCGTTGCGCTGCGCGGCAGCGCCCGGCGCCGCGCCGGCGGGCTGGACGCGGCCAGCTTCGGCTCCTGGTACGCGGCGCTGATCGACCTGTCCCTGCGCCTGGCCGGGCTGGGCTGGCGCAATGCCCTGTGCGAGACCGCCTTCGTCGCCCGCGGCGGCGAAGGCCGTCCCGCCGACGGCGACATGGACGCCCTGGCGGCGCGCTGGCCCGCCTGGCATCCGCGCCTGGCCGGGTTCCTCATGGACGATCCGCTGCACGCCACGCGCGGCCAGCTGCAGTCGCTGCACGCCCAGCTGCGGCAGAGCCCCCAGCACGACCTGTTCGCCGCAGCGGCGGACGCGCCATGAGCCAGGAAGCCCGCGACGGCATCGCCGCGGTGGTGGTGAGCCACCAGAGCGCCAGCACCCTGGACGAATGCCTGGCCCGGCTGCGCACCGCCGAGGGCGTCACCCAGATCCGCGTGGTCGACAACGCCTCCGACGACGGCACGCTGGAGATCGTGCAACGCCATGCCGTGGCGGATGCGCGGCTGCGCTTCGTCGCCAACCCCGACAACCCCGGCTTCGCCGTCGCCTGCAACCAGGGCGCGGCCGCCTCCCGCGCGCCATGGCTGGCCTTCGTGAACCCGGACCTGCAGGTGGAAGCCGACACCCTGGCGCGGCTGCGCGCGCACGCGCAGGCGCTGGGCGGCCAGGCGCTGCTGGGCGCCGACCTGTACGGCGAGGATGGCAGGCACGACGGCGCGGCCCGCCGCCGCGACCCCGACTTCGCGGCCATGCTGCGCGCCCCGGGCGCCGGCGCGCGCCTGGAAGTCCCGCGCGACCCGGCGCGCGCGCTGCAGCCGGTGGACGCCGTGTCCGGCGCGCTGATGCTGATGCCGCGCAGCCTGTTCGTGCGCATCGGCGGCTTCGACGAGGGCTACCGGCTGCACGCCGAGGACCTGGACCTGTGCCGCCGCGCCCGCGATGCCGGCGCCACGGTGGCGGTGGCCAACGACGTGGCCGTGCTGCACGTGCGCGGCGTCTCCAGCCGCGCGCGGCCGCTGTTCGTGGAGTGGCACAAGCACCGCGGCCTGTGGCGCTATTTCCGCCGCTTCGAGGCGCCGCGCCGCGGCGTCGCCACGCGCGGCGCCGTGTTCGCCGCCATCTGGGCGCACTTCCTGGTGGCCGCGGCGCGGAGCCGGCTGCGCGCCTGAGCTGGCGCCCGGCGGCGCGGCCGTGCTGGAATGGACCGGCCCCGGCGGCGGGCGCGACAGGAGCGCGGCATGACACGGGTCCTCGGCATTTCCGGCAGCCTGCGCGCCGGGTCCTTCAACACCGCCCTGCTGCGGGCGGCACAGGCGCTGGCCGTGCCCGGGCTGGAGCTGGAGATCGCCACGCTCCACGGCATCCCGCTTTACGACGGCGACCTCGAGCAGCGCGAAGGCCTGCCCCTGGCGGTGCGCGAACTCAAGGCGCGGGTGATGGCCAGCGACGCGCTGCTGCTGGCCACGCCCGAGTACAACAACGGCATCCCGGGCGTGTTCAAGAACGCCATCGACTGGCTTTCGCGCCCGGCGTCGGAGATCCCGCAGGTGTTCGGCGGCCGGCCGGTCGCGCTGGTCGGCGCCTCGCCCGGCGGCTTCGGCACCATCCTCGCGCAGGACGCCTGGCTGGGCGTGTTGCGCACGCTGGGCACGCGCTTCTGGTCCGGCGGCCGGCTGCTGGTCTCGCGCGCCGGGCAGGCCTTCGATGCCGAGGGCGGCCTGGCCGACGAACGCACCCGCGCCCAGCTCGCCGGCTTTCTTGCCGGCTACCGGGACTTCATCGCCGGCTGAGCCGCAGGTCGCCGTCCCCGCCGCCCGGGGCCCCCGCACGTCGCCCATGGTGGCCGGAGGGCGCGGCTGGCGGTGCGTGGACGCCGGGTGACGGGCGCGGACCGGCCCACGGTCGTCGGAGGGGTTCCGGTTCGCGCAGGCAGGCTGCACACGCCGCCGTACGCAGGCCGTTTTCCGGGTGCCGGCGCAAAAGAAAGTCCAGCGCTGTCGTTCCCGAGGCTTGTTGCACCGGTGCAACGGGCGGGGGTTCGAGCGGCCAGCCCTCGCAACGATGTATTAACTTCCTGCCATTCGCTGCAGTACGAATGTTACATATCGCGAACTTTCCCCGGATGGCCTGCGGTGTCATGAAACGACGGCGTTTTCCCGCCCAACCGTTGCCCGGGTAACTGTAAAAAATGTGTTGCGGCGCACAGTGACACCCTCTTCGAGCGCGTGCTATCTGTTCGCGTCAATCGAGCTGATAGCGCTATCACCTAACCAAAAAAGATGGAGCGCGGAAAAAGACTCGAGGCAGGTGCAGGCCCTTTGATTTGGTTTTCCGTCGGGGTTTTTTCGAAACCGGCACGGCAGGAACGGACGCCACGTCGGGTCCGGTTTCTGGAAAAGGCGGGTTGCCGCCAGCCCCCGCCCGGGGGCGATGACATCCACCAATCGAAGATCTAGAGAGGGGAGGGTAAGCAGATGAGTTTTTGCTCGTTCCATTGTCTTGCGCTGTCAATGAAGGACGTGACAGCGCGGACCGCGTCGCAGACCACCACGGCAGGCGCGCCTCTGGGCGCCCACATCGAGCGCTGAGGACAGCCATGAACAACAAGCACAAGCTGAGCCGTTTCAAGTCGAAGGCGATGTTCACCATCGTCGGCGGCGCGATCATCATCAATCCGGCCTTCGCGCAGGATGCGCAGCAGCAGGAGGACGCCACGACGCTGGACACCGTGGTCGTCACCGGCATGCGGTCGAGCCTCGACCATGCGATGAACATCAAGCGCGATACGGCGGGCATCGTCGACGCGATCAGCGCCGAGGACATCGGCAAGTTCCCCGACACTAACCTGGCCGAGTCGCTGCAGCGCATCACCGGCATCTCGATCGAGCGCCGCGACGGCGAAGGCGCCCAGGTCACCGCGCGCGGCTTCGGCCCGGGCTACAACCTCATCACCCTCAACGGCCGCCAGATCCCGGGTGCCGACGGCTTCGGCGGCGGCGGCCTGGAGGTCGGCGGCGTCGGTTCCGGCACCCGCGGCTTCAACTTCGCCCAGCTCGCCTCCGAGGCGATCAACGGCGTGACCGTCTACAAGACCGGCCGCGCCAACGTCGCCAGCGGCGGCATCGGCGCCACCGTGGACATCCTCACCGCGCGTCCGTTCAACAACGCCGGCGGCGAGATCGTGGCCAGCGCCGGCGTGAAGGGCGTGTCCGACCGCTCGCAGCTGTTCGACGACGACATCACGCCCGAAGTCTCGGGCATCTTCAGCTACGCCAACCCGGACAAGACCTGGGGCGTCAGCGTCAACGCCAGCTACCAGAAGCGCCACGGCGGTTCGGTGCAGGCCACCCAGAACACCTGGAACGTCGCCCGCTGGACCGGCACCGACGGCAAGCTGCTGCCGGGCGCGGTGGTGGAGAACGCGCCGGAGATCGGCCAGCTGTACAGCATGCCGAACGACGTCCGCTACGCGTTCCAGGACTTCGAGCGCGAGCGCGTCAACGCCCAGGGCGTGCTGCAGTTCGCCCCGACCGACGCCCTGACCCTGACCCTGGACTACCTTTACTCGACCAACGAGATCAGCCAGGATCGCGGCGAGCAGACCCAGTGGCTGCAGAACAAGCTGACCCACGTCACCTTCGACAGCGATCGCGCGGTCGCCACGCCGACCTACATCCGCGACCTGGCCGGCGGCGGCAAGGACTTCGGCTTCGAGCAGCAGCGCGACATGCAGAAGTACAACCTGGACTCGGTGGGCTTCAACGCCAAGTGGGACGTCAACGACAGGTTCAGCCTGACCTTCGACGCCCACAACACCAAGGTCAACAGCCGCCCGAACGACCCGATCACCGGCGGCAGCTCGACCGCGTTCAGCATGGGTGGCGTGGCGCCGAACCGCGCGGTCAACGACTGGGCCCAGGAGTACTGGTTCACGAACGGCCTGCCGATCATGAGCCGCACGCTGTACCCGACCACCGCCGATGCGCTCGCCGACACCAACGGCGTCACCAACGGCGACTTCGCTCCGGAGCAGCTGGGTACCCAGATCATGCGCATCTGGTCGACCCGCCAGGACTCGGAGGTCAAGCAGGCCCGCGTCGACGGCGAGTTCAACTTCGACAACGGCCGCTTCCTGTTCGGCATCGACAGTTCCAAGAGCTCGATGCGCCGCCTGAACGTCGACGGCCATGCCCAGATGATGACCCTCGGCAACTGGGGCGTGGACGACGTCGGCCAGCTGTCCGGCATGATCCCGCTGCTGCGCCAGCTGAGCATCACCAGCCTGTTCGACGACTTCAACCCGGGCAACGCGGCCAGCAACGTCTGGGCCGGCAACGCCAGCGAGCTGGCGCAGTGGGCGGCGAACGCGTGCGCGGCGGGCAATGCCCCGGCGGCCTGGGCTGCCCGGTGCGGCACCATCAAGTCCACGGTCTCCAGCAGGCTGAACAACGACGACCTGGTCGAGGAAGACACCAAGTCGGTGTACGTGCAGTGGGAGCAGGACGGCATGCTGGGCAACTGGCCCACGTACACCGTGCTGGGCCTGCGCTACGAGCGCACCGACGTGCACGCGCGCTCGGTCATCACCGCTCCGTCGGGCATCGCCTGGCTGTCGAACAACGACTTCGGTCCCGACATGACCAACGCGCAGGTCCTGACCGAGTACGGCAGCGCCAGCTACAGCTACCTGCTGCCGAACCTGGACTTCAGCATCGACCTCACCAGCGACGTGAAGGGCCGGGCCTCGTTCAGCAAGACCATCGCCCGTGCCCCGTACGGCAACCTGTATCCGGGCGCCACGGTGGGCAACCCGAGCGGTTCGGTGCTGTTCGGCGAGCAGTACCGCGCGACCGGCAACCGCCAGAACCCGGGCCTGCTGCCGCTCGAGTCCGACAACGTGGACCTGGGCGTGGAGTGGTACTTCGCACCGTCCAGCTTCGTGGGCGTGACCTACTGGAACAAGCGCGTCAAGAACTTCATCGGCAACAGCGTGGAGCGCCAGACCCTGTACGGGATCACCGACCCGACTTCCGGTCCTGACGCCCAGGCGGCCCTGGCGTTCCTGAACAGCGCGCAGTGCGAAGCGCAGGTGACCGCGGCGGGCGTGGACCCGAACACCGGCTGCACCGGCGACTACACGACCCTGTTCACCGCCCTGGCGATGCTGCGCAACGAGGCGGCGACCGGCGGCCTGGCGGCCTACAACGGCACCCAGGCGCAGATCCTCGACATGGAGTCGAGGTTCGACATCGTCGGCACCGCGGAGGACCCGCTGTACGGCTTCGACGTCAACATCCCGGTCAACCAGCGTGCCGCCACGCTGCAGGGCTGGGAAATCGGCGGCCAGTACTTCCTCGGCGACACCGGCTTCGGCGTCCTGGCGAACTACACCATCGTGAAGGGCGACGTGGGCATCGACCGCGCCGCCGATCCGGGTGCCGACGTGTTCGCCCTGACCGGCCTGAGCGACACCGCCAACGTGGTGCTGATGTACGAGAAGTACGGCTGGTCGGCGCGTCTGGCCTGGAACTGGCGTGACGAGTACCTGCTTGCGGCCAACCAGAACGCCAACAACCGCAACCCGTACTTCGTCGAGGCGTACGACCAGTTCGACCTGAGCGTCAGCTACCGCTTCAACGACGCCCTGTCGGTCGGCTTCGAGGCGATCAACCTGACGGGCGAGGACGTCCGCTGGCACGCGCGCTCGACGAGGCAGTTCGTCCGCATGGTCGAGCAGTCGCCGCGCTACATGGTCGGCCTGCGCTACACCTTCTGAGGTAGATACCGGAAGCAAATGCAGGTGTGTTGAAGTACAAGGGACCGTTGCTTCGGCAGCGGTCCCTTTTTTTCAGGAAAGCGCGTTCCGTCCGTCTTGCGGAGCCGCCGGTCTGTGGCTATGGTCGGGATCGACGCAGCCCTCCCGGCGCGACGCCGATGCAGGACGCGCGCAGCCACCATTCGAGATTCCCGATGCCCCGCTACGAGCTGCTCAACAACATCACGCACAAGGATCTGCGGGTCAGCACCCACTTCGGCGCCGGATTCGGCGACCAGGTCGGCATGGTCCCGGCCTATCCGACCGAGTTCGCGGAACTGCAGCGCGAATACCCGATCTTCTTCCGCAAGGATTCCAGGGGCTCCTACCACGCGGTGGCGCTGCTCGGGTTCGCCGAGGACGAGAACCTGTTCCTCCAGGGCGACCGCTGGCTCGCCAGCTACCTGCCGGGCGCGGTGGCCAGGGGGCCCTTCCTGATCGGCTTCCAGGAGCAGATGGTCGACGGCCAGCTCCGCAACGAGCCGGTCATCCACGTGGACGTGGAGCACCCGCGGCTGCAGCAGGGCCAGGGGCAGCCGCTGTTCATGCCCCATGGCGGCCACAGCCCGTACCTGGACTACATCGTCACGGTGCTGCGCGGCATCGACGTCGGCGTCCGCGCCGGCGAGGAGATGTTCGCGGCGCTGGACATCGCCGGCCTGATCCAGCCCATGGACCTGGAGGTCCGGGTGACCGAGGACTACGTCGCCAAGGTGACCGGGCTGCACGGCATCGACCGCCAGGCGCTGGCCGCGCTCGGCGGCGAGGCGCTGCAGGAGCTGCACCGGAAGGGCTGGCTGGAGGGGGCCTACCTGGTCCTCGCGTCGGTCAACAACGTGTCGCGGCTGATCGCCGAGAAGCAGCGCCGCCTGCGCGCCGCCGAGGGAGTGGCGCTGCCCGCCTGAACGCCATGTTCGACACGCTTCTCCCCGTACGCGAGCTGCAGGGTGGCCGGCGTGGCGAGCTGCCGCTGGAGCGGTTGCTGGACGAAGCGGTGCCCACGGTCATGCGCGGGCTGGCGGCGGACTGGCCGCTGGTGCAGGCGGGGCTGCAGGGCCCGCGCGCGGCCATGGACTACCTGCGGGGCCATTACAACGGCAAGCCGGTCCACTATTCGTGGGGCGATCCGTCCACCGCGGGGCGCCCGTTCTACAACGCCGACTTCACCGCGTTGAACTTCGAGGTCAGGCGGGGAGGGCTGGACCAGGTACTGGACGACCTGGCCTCGCACCTGGACGATCCGGCGCCGCCGACCTATTACGTCGCCTCGCTGCCGGTCGACCTCTGCCTCCCCGGCATGCGCGCGGACAACGACCTGGATTTCGCCCACCACGGGGTGCAGGCGCCGCCGGCGATATGGATCGGCAACCGGGTCACCGCCTCCTGCCACTACGACGCACCGAACAACATCGCCTGCTGCGCGGTCGGGCGCCGCCGTTTCACGCTGTTCCCGCCGGCGCAGATCCACAACCTGTATCCCGGGCCGCTGGAGCCGACCCCCGGCGGACAGGCCGTGAGCGCGGTGGACTTCCGCGACCCGGACTTCGAACGCTACCCGCGCTTCCGCCAGGCCCTCGAGCACGCGCAGACCGTGGTGCTGGAGCCGGGCGATGCGCTGTTCATCCCCAGCATGTGGTGGCACCACGTGCAGGGCCTCGACGCGTTCACGGTGCTGGTCAACTACTGGTGGGCGAGCATGCCCGCGTGGATCCCCACGCCGATGCACGCCCTCTACCACGCGATCTGGGCGCTGCGCGACCGGCCGGAGGTCGAGAAGCGGGCCTGGCGCGAGGTGTTCGAGTACTACGTTTTCGGCGACGGCGGGCGTGCGGGCGAGCATCTGCCGGAAGCCGCCAGGAACTTCCTCGGGCCGTTCGACGAGGCGCAGGCGCGAAGGATGCGCGCCCTGCTGATCGGCAAGTTGAACCGGTAGCGGGGACGCGGACCGGAAAAGCCACCAGCGTCCGGCCGAGGGCCGGGCGATCCAGCCAGACGCGCCGCGGCGCGGCGATACAAGCAGAGGGGAATCGCGTTGGAAAAGAATCGGATTCGCAAGGTCGTCATCGCCGGCGGCGGTACCGCCGGCTGGGTGGCTGCGTGCGCGCTCACGCACCAGTTCCGCGACCTGCTGGACATCACCCTGGTGGAGTCGGAAGCGATCGGTACCGTCGGCGTGGGCGAGTCGACCATCCCGACGATCCGCACCTTCCACCGCCTGCTGCAGATCGACGAGCGCGAGTTCATGCGCGCGGTCGCCGGCAGCTTCAAGCTCTCCATCTCGTTCGAGAACTGGCGCCGGCCCGGCGACCACTACTTCCACCCGTTCGGCACCACCGGCGTCAACACCTGGTCGTGCGACTTCCACCAGTTCTGGCTGGAGAGCCGCCGCCGCGGCGCCAGGTCCACGCTGGGCGACTACTGCCTGGAGACGGCTGCCTCGCGCAAGCAGCGCTTCGGCCTGTTCAACCACGAGGACGGCGAGGCGCAGCAGTGGTCCATGCGCTGGGTCCAGTCGCCGACCAGCATGCATCGGGGCAACGTCAGCTACGCCTACCACTTCGATGCGGCGCTGTACGCGGCCTTCATGCGCAGCAAGTGCGAGGGCCGCGGCCTGAAGCGGATCGAAGGCAAGATCCGCGAGGTGCGCCAGGACCCGGAGAACGGCTACGTGCAGGCGCTGGTGCTGGAGGACGGGCAGGTGGTCGAGGGCGACCTGTTCATCGACTGCACCGGCTTCCGCGGGCTGCTGATCGAGCAGACGCTCAAGACCGGCTTCATCGACTGGAACAACTGGCTGCCCTCCAACCGCGCCGTGGCCATGCAGGTGGAAACGGACGAGCCGCCGGTGCCGTACACCCGCGCCATCGCGCACGAGGCGGGCTGGCGCTGGCACATCGCCCTGCAGCACCGCGTCGGCTGCGGCTGGGTGTTCTCCAGCGCGCACATGTCCGACGACGAGGCCGCATCCAAGCTCCGGGCGTGCTACCCGGACGCCAACATCGTGCGCGACCCGTGGATCGTGCCGTTCCGCACCGGCCGCCGGCGCAAGGTCTGGAACAAGAACGTGGTCGCGCTGGGCCTGGCCAGCAGCTTCATCGAGCCGCTGGAGTCGACCAGCATCCACGTCAGCCTCAGCGCCGTCACCAAGCTGATCCAGATGTTTCCCATCGCGGGCATCGACGAGTCGGTGGCCGAGCGCTTCAACGACGTCTGCTGCGCGGAGCTGGAGCACATCCGCAACTTCATCATCCTGCACTACCACCTCAACGAGCGCGACGAGCCGATGTGGAAGGCGTGCCGCGAGATGGAAGTCCCGGAGGAGCTCGCCAACCGCATCCGGGTCTTCCGCGAGAGCGGCTATGCCTGGCAGGGCGAGGACGAGCTGTTCCGCCTCGATTCCTGGACCCACTGCATGCTCGGCCAGGGTGTGGTCCCGGAGAAGCACCACCTGCTCACCCGCGCGCTGGGGGACGCCGACATGAAGCGGCTGATGGACGGGGTGCGCACGCCGATCGACCGGATGGTCGAGGCCATGCCCTCGCACCAGGAGTTCCTCCAGCGCTACTGTCCGGCCGACCCCGCGGTCTGGACCATGCGCCGCAAGTCGGTCGTGGGCTGAGCCCGCCGTGATCGTCGAGCTGCACCCGCAGGTCCGCGTCCAGCGCCTGTCCATCGGCAGCGAGGGGGCGCCGCTGCTGGTGGTCGACCAGCTGGTCGCCGACCCGGAGCGCCTGGTGCGCAAGGCCACGCGCCTGGACTTCGCCCCGCAGGGAGCGTTCTTCCCGGGCATCCGGGTGCGCGCGCCGGTGTCCTACGAGGCGTTCCTCGAGCGCCTGGTGCAGCCGCTGCTGGCCGAGTTCTTCGGCCTCCGGCCCGGGCGGCTGCGCTTCCCCATGTGCCACTACTCGCTGGTCACCCAGGCGCCGGAGAAGCTGGCGTTCCTGCAGCGCATCCCGCACATCGACTCGGCCTCGCACCAGGGCCTGGCCTCGGTGCACTACCTGTTCCGCGGGCCGTGGGGCGGCACGGCGTTCTACCGCCATCGCGCCACCGGGTTCGAGTACGTGGACGAGGCCCGGCAGGAGTCCTACTACCGCCAGCTGCAAGTCGAAAGCCAGGGGCCGGACGCCCCCGGCCCCGGCTACATCGGCGACGACACGCCGATGTTCGAGCGCATCGGCCAGGTGGAGGGCGTGTTCAACCGGCTGGTGATGTACCGCCGCAACTCGCTGCACTCGGCCACCATCGACAACCGCAACGTGCCGCCGCCCGACCCGGTCAACGGCCGGCTCTCCATCAACAGCTTCATCGACGTGCTGGACGACTGAACGGCCCCCCGGCGCCGCCCTGCGCCGGGGCGCGGGCGGCCCTGCGGCAGGCTGCGCGCGGGCGGCGCCCTGCGCTATCGTCGCCACGGGCCAGCCAGGAGAAGGCGAATGATCCGCGGGATCGTCAGGATGGGCGAGCCGGTGCTGCTGCGCGTGGCCGACCCGGTCGAGCACATGGGTACCGGCGAACTGCGCGACCTGGCCGCAGACATGTTCCAGACCATGGACGCGGCCGGCGGCGTCGGCCTGGCCGCGCCGCAGATCGCGCTGAGCCGGCGGGTGATCGTGTTCGGCTTCGACAGCAGCGAGCGCTATCCCGACGCGCCGCCGGTGCCGCGCACCGCGCTGGTCAATCCGGTGGTGGAGCCGCTGTCGGACGAGATGGAGGACGGCTGGGAGGGCTGCCTGTCGATCCCCGGCCTGCGCGCGGTGATCCCGCGCTTCCGGCGCATCCGCTACAGCGGCTACGACATCGAGGGCCGGCGCATCGAGCGGGTGGCCGAGGGCTTCCACGCGCGCGTGGTCCAGCACGAGGTCGACCACCTGGACGGCATCCTGTACCCCTCGCGGATCCGCGACTTCGGCACGTTCGGCTTCACCGACGTGCTGTTCCCGGAGATCGGCGCGGGGCGGTGAGGGCGGCGGCACCGGGGCCGCCCGCGTCCCGCCGCCGCGACGGCGGCACCGCGCAGGCGCGAAAACGGAAACGCCGGGGTTTCCCCGGCGTTCCGCGTGCGCGTATTACTTCAGCGCCTTGAAGCGCAGGCGCTTGGGGCCGGCATCCTCGCCGAGGCGGCGCTTCTTGTCTTCCTCGTACTCGCGGTAGTTGCCCTGGAAGAATTCCACGTGCGAGTCGCCCTCGAAGGCGAGGATGTGGGTGGCGATGCGGTCCAGGAACCAGCGGTCGTGCGAGATCACGAAGGCGTTGCCGGGGAACTCCAGCAGCGCGTCTTCCAGCGCGCGCAGCGTTTCCACGTCCAGGTCGTTGGACGGCTCGTCCAGCAGCAGGACGTTGCCGCCCTGCAGCAGGGTCTTGGCCAGGTGCAGGCGGCCGCGCTCGCCGCCGGAGAGCGAGCCGACGATCTTCTGCTGGTCCTGGCCCTTGAAGTTGAAGCGGCCGATGTAGGCGCGCGACTGGATCTCGATGCCGTTGATGTTGAGGATGTCCAGGCCGCCGGAAACTTCCTGGAACACGGTGTGGTTGCCTTCCAGCTTGTCGCGGCTCTGGTCCACGTAGGCCAGCTTCACCGTCGGGCCGACCAGGATCTCGCCCGAGTCCGGCTTCTCCTGGCCGGTGATCATCTTGAACAGGGTGGACTTGCCGGCGCCGTTGGGGCCGATGATGCCCACGATCGCGCCCGCCGGCACGATGAAGCTCAGGTCGTCGATCAGCAGGCGGTCGCCGAACTTCTTGGAGACGTTGCGGAATTCGATGACGTTGTTGCCCAGCCGCTCGCCCGGCGGAATGAAGATCTCGTTGGTCTCGTTGCGGCGCTGGTACTCGACCGACTGCAGTTCTTCCAGGCGCGCCAGGCGCGCCTTGCCCTTGGAGCGGCCGCCCTTGGCGTTCTGCCGCGCCCACTCCAGCTCCTTGGCGATCGCCTTCTGGCGCGCCTTCTCCTGGTTCTCTTCCTGCTTCAGCCGCTCTTCCTTCTGCACCAGCCACTCGGTGTAGTTGCCCTTCCACGGGATGCCGCGGCCGCGGTCCAGTTCCAGGATCCATTCGGCGGCGTTGTCCAGGAAGTAGCGGTCGTGGGTGACGGCCACCACGGTGCCCGGGTAGCGCTGGAGGAACTGCTCCAGCCACTCCACCGACTCGGCGTCCAGGTGGTTGGTCGGTTCGTCCAGCAGCAGCATGTCCGGCTTCTGCAGCAGCAGGCGGCACAGCGCCACGCGGCGCTTCTCGCCGCCGGACAGGTGGCCGATCTTCGCGTCCCACGGCGGCAGGCGCAGGGCGTCGGCGGCCACTTCCAGCTGGTGCTCCAGGGTGTGGGCGTCGCCCGAGGCCAGGATCGCCTCCAGCCGCTCCTGCTCCTTGGCCAGGGCGTCGAAGTCGGCCCCGTCCTCGGCGTAGGCGGCGTACACCCGCTCCAGCGCCGCCTGGGCCTGCAGCACCTCGCCCACGCCCTCCTCGACGGCCTCGCGCACGGTCTGCTCCGGGTCCAGCTGCGGCTCCTGCGGCAGGTAGCCGACCTTGATGCCGGGCTGCGGGCGCGCCTCGCCCTCGTAGTCGGTGTCCACGCCGGCCATGATCCGCAGCACGGTGGACTTGCCGGCGCCGTTGAGGCCCAGCAGGCCGATCTTGGCCCCGGGGAAGAAGCTCAGCGAGATGTCCTTGATGATCTGCCGCTTGGGCGGGACCACCTTGGACACGCGGTTCATGGTGAAGATGTATTGCGAGGACAAGGCAGGCTCCTGGCGCGCGTCCGGCCCGGCCCGCGGTGCGGGCCGGCGTGGGAGAAAGGGAAGCGGCGATTATAGCCGCTCGCCCGAGGGCCGGAC
>DASRYN010000158.1:0-5492 GCA_035687185.1 Pseudoxanthomonas sp.
TCACCGGCGCCGAGCGCCGGCATCCCGGCTTCCTCGAGCAGGCCGCCGGCGGCACGCTGTTCCTGGACGAGATCGGCGAGATGCCCAAGCCGCTGCAGGTCTACCTGCTGCGCGTGCTGGAGACGCGCCGCTACACCCGGCTCGGCGGCACCGAGGAACTGCCGGTGGACGCGCGCATCGTCGCCGCCACCCACCGCGACCCGCGCGCCGTGGGCAGCGTGCTGCGCGAGGACCTGTTCTACCGGCTCAACGAGTATCCTGTGCGGGTGCCGCCGCTGCGCGAGCGCCGCGCCGACATTCCGCTCCTGGTGCGCGCCTTCGCCGCCGAGATCAACCGCGAGCACGGGACCTGCCGGGCACTGGACGAGGAGTGGGCCGGCTCGCTGCGAGACCTGCCATGGCGCGGCAACGTGCGCGAGCTGCGTGCCCACGTGCGCTATGCCTACCTCCGTTCGGGCCAGGGCCCCATCCGGGTGGATCCGCTGGAACAGGCGCCGGCTGCGCACGAGGCCTACGTCGCTATTCCCGCCCACGCCACCCTGCGCGAGGCCGAGGACATCCTGATCGATGCCGCGCTTGCACGCGCCGGGTACAGCAAGGTGGCCGCGGCGCGCGCACTGGGCATCACCGCGCGGACCATCCAGAACAGGCTCGCCAAGCGGCGAGCCCGTCCCGGTCCCTAGTCCGTGGGGATGGAGCGGCCATGCGGCCGCTCCGTTCCGTGCGCGTCAGCGCTGGCCGCCCTTGCGGCCGATCTCGGCCATGTGCTCGCGGTCCTGGCTCACGGCCTCGCCGCCCTTGCGGCCGGCCTCGCGGGCCTCTTCGGAGCTGAACTCGTGGGCGGTGCCCTGCTCGTGCGCGGCCTTGCCGCCCTTGCTGGCGATTTCGCGCTGCTTTTCCTCGTCCATCGAGGCAAAGCCGCGGCCGTCGCCCTGGTTCTGCTGGTTCTGGTTGGCCATTGTTCTTCTCCTTGTTGCTGTTGACATGTGGGAGAGCAGGAAACGGGAAGCGGATGCCTCCCGCCGGTACCTGTCGCAAGCGCCGTGCCAGCCGCGAATGCCCGCCGTTGCGTGGCGGCGCGCCGCGCGGCGAAGCAATTTCTTCCCGCCCCCGTGTCCGCTTTTCCGCGCCGCGCGCCGCGCGTTCACCGGCGGTGAGCGGATTCTTCAGGCCGCGTGGATGCGCGTTGTACGCGGCCGTCACGGCCCCGGCGCGAAGCTGCCCGCTCGTTTCCCGGAGGAGAAGGTGCCATGCGCAACACGCTTCGTTTTGCCCCGCTGTTCCTCGCCATCGGCCTGTCGCTGCTGGTCGCCGCCTGCGGCGATGGCCGCGACGACACAACTGCCGACGGCACCGCCACCGCCGACCAGCCGATGGACGGCACCACCCCGGCCACCACGCCGGGCCAGCCCGCCGATTCGGCCATGCCGAGCGACGTCACCGGTGCGCCGGGCGCGGATGCCACCGGCCAGGCGGCCGCCGGCGCCGGGGCGGCGCTGGACGAAGGCGACGCGCTGGGCGTGCTCAACGCGATCAACACTGCCGAGGTCGAGGCGGGCAACCTCGCGCTGCGCAAGAACGTCGATGGCCCGGTGCGCGAGTACGCGCAGCGCATGGTCCGCGAGCACGGCGAGAACAACCAGCAGATCCAGGGCTGGTCCCCCGACACCGCCGCGCCGGCCGCGCAGGCCCAGGCCGAGAAGGGCCGCACCGAGCTCTCCCGCCTGGAGGGCCTGGACGGCGACGAGTTCGAGCGCGCCTACGTCGAGGCGATGGTGCGCGACCACCAGGAAGCGCTGCGCATGCTCGACGAACGGCTGATCCCGGCCGCCACCCGCGCCGAGGTGCGCCAGCACCTGCAGACCACGCGCGGCCACGTCGCCTCGCACCTGGAGGCGGCGCGCGCGCTGCAGGGCAACGCGGGCGGGACCGCCGCGCAATGAGCGCGGCGGCCGCCACGCGCACGCCGCCGGCGGAGGGCGACCGGCGCATCGTGCGCACGCTCACCTTCCAGGCCGACCCCGCGCGCGTGCTCGAGGCGTGGTGCGACCTGGGGGTGCAGCAGGCCGTGCTCGCCGGCGCGGCCCGTTGCCGCGGCGGCGACGCGCTCGAATCGCAGTGGCAGGTCCATGCGCCCATGAACCAGCGCTTCGACGTGGTGCTGCGCCGCCTCGACGCTTCCCCCGGCCTGGTGCGGCACCGGGTCGAGGGCGAGCACGGCCTGCGCCTGGACGCCGTGCTGGAAGCGCGTGCCCTGGCGGACCGCAGCGGTACGGAAGCCACCCTGTTGCTGGACTACCAGGTCGAGGGCGTGGTGGCGCAGGTACTGGCGCGGCTGCTGGACCCGGCGCCGCAGCTGCTCGCCGGCAATGCGCTCAGGCGGCTGCGCGCGTGGCTGGAGGCGGGCGAGGTGCCGACGCTGGACCGCAACCCGAGCGCGCGCGAACCGGCGGCGCACGACGCCCCGACGGGCTGAAGGAGACGCGACCCATGCGAGCGCTGTGCTGGAACGGCGTCAATGACCTGCGGGTGGAGACGGTGCCCGACCCGGGGCTGGTCAACCCACGCGACGTGATCCTGAAGGTGGGCCTGAGCACGACCTGCGGCTCGGACCTGCACTTCATCGACGGCTACATCCCGACCATGCGCGAGGGCGACGTCATCGGCCACGAGTTCATGGGAACCGTGGTCGAGGTCGGGCCCGAGGTGCGCAACGTGCGCAAGGGCCAGCGCGTGGTGGTGCCTTCGTTCATTTCCTGCGGCAGCTGCTGGCACTGCGGGCGCCAGGAGTACTCGCTGTGCGACAACACCAACCCGCACTGGGAGATGCAGGAGCCGCTGCTGGGGCACCCGACCGCCGGCATCTACGGCTATACCCACGCCTTCGGCGGCTACGCCGGCTCGCACGCCGAGTACATCCGCGTGCCGCACGCCGACGTCGGCTGCTTCCCGGTGCCGGAGGAAGTCGACGACGAGACCGCGCTGTTCCTGTCCGACGCGGGCCCTACCGGGTTCATGGGCGCGGACTTCTGCGACATCCAGCCCGGCGACGTGGTCGCGGTCTGGGGCTGCGGCGGCGTGGGGCTGATGGCGCAGCAGGGCGCGCGCATCCTCGGCGCCAGCCGGGTGATCGGCATCGACCGCCTGCCCGAACGGCTGGCGCTGGCGCGCGACGTGGTCGGCTCGGAGGTGGTCGACTATTCACAGGTGGACAGCGTCGTGGACGTGCTCCGCGAGATGACCGGCGGCCGCGGCCCGGACGCCTGCATCGATGCGGTGGGGATGGAAGCGCACGGCGAGGGCATCGGCTACGCCTACGACCGGGTGAAGCAGGCGCTGCACCTGCACACCGACCGCGGTACCGCGCTGCGCGAGGCGATCCTCGCCTGCCGCAAGGGCGGGGTGGTCTCGGTGCTGGGGGTGTACGGCCTGATGGACAAGTTCCCGGTGGGCGTGGTCCTCAACAAGGGCCTGACCGTGCGCGCGGCCCAGCAGCATGGCCAGCGCTACCTGCCCAGGCTGCTCGATCTGGCGCGCGACGGACGCCTGCAGACCCGTTTCCTGCTGACCCACCGCATGCCGCTGGAGGAAGCGGTGCGCGGCTACGAGATGTTCAAGAAGAAAGAAGACGGCTGCGTGCGCGCCGCCTTCGTGCCCGGCGCCTAGGCGCGGGCGCGCACAGCGCGTGCCCCCGCGCTCCCGCGTCGGACGCGCGCAAAGAAAAACCCCGGAAGGCACGCCTTCCGGGGTCCTCTTCATTCGTGGTGGAGCGGAGGAGGATCGAACTCCCGACCTTCGCATTGCGAACGCGACGCTCTCCCAGCTGAGCTACCGCCCCACGAGGACGCGAATTCTAGCCCGGCGCGGGCGCGCCTGCCAACAGGGGGGCCAGCACCGGTTCGAGCTCGTGCCGGCGCCAGCCCTGCAGGGCTGGCGGCCAGTCGCCGCCCTCGAGCAGCGCCTCGAGGTAGCGGCGCGAGGCGAGCACGCCATCCGGCAGCGCCAGCTCGGCGCTGCGGCGCGCCACCGCGTCCTGCAGGCGCCTGAGCGCGTTGCGGTCCGGTTCGCCGGCGGGGGCGGGCATCTGCGTCTCGTCGGGCAGCGGAGTGGACAGGGCCTGCCAGATCGCCGGGCCCAGGCGGCGCGGCGACTTCGGCAACGCCTCCAGGCGCTGCTGCAATTCCTGCGCGTCGGCGGGCGGATCGCGGGCCAGCGCCACCGCCAGTTCGTTGTCCAGCACCCAGCTGCGCGGGTGGTCGTGCTCGCGGGCGTGGCGGTCGCGCCAGCGCAGCAGGCGCAGCAGGCGGCGCTGGCCGTCCGCGCCGAGGAACTGCGCGGCCCGCAGCGACAGGTGCGGCCAGGCCTCGCCCTCGTCGCGCGCCGCGTTGCCCAGCAGGCGCTCGACGTCCTCGGCCAGCCACGCCTGCCGGCCCAGCGCCTGCAGCCGCGCGGCGGTGGCATCGTGCAGCGCGGCCAGGTGGCGCACGTCGTCCGCGGCGTACTCCAGCTGCGACGGGCTCAGCGGGCGGCGCAGCCAGTCCGAGCGGGTCTCGCCCTTGGGCAGGGTGGTGCCGACCACCTGCTCGACCAGCTTCTGGTAGCCCAGGCCGCCGCCGATGCCGGCCAGCGCCGCGGCGATCTGGGTGTCGTAGAGCGGCCGCGGCAGTGTGCCGCAGGCGCAGCGGAAGGCGATCAGGTCCTCGCTGGCGCTGTGCATCACCTTCAGCACGCCCGGTGCCTCCAGCCAGGCGGCCAGCGCGGCCGGCATGCCCGGCACCAGCGGGTCCACCAGCAGGATCTCGTCATCCACCGCCATCTGCACCAGCGCCAGGCGCGGCCAGTAGGTGCGCTCGCGGATGAACTCGGTGTCCAGGCCGATGCGGGACGGGGCCGACGCCAGGCGGCGCAGGAGGTCGGCGGGGCTGTCGATCCAGAGGGCTTGTGACACGGTGGTTCCGGTGGCTTCGCGGTTGCCCGTGCGGGCCCCGATAGCCTAACGTCAAACAGACGGATGCGGACGGGACACGACGGGAGAAGCGGTTTGCGCGCGAGCGGCCAGGCATTGCTGTGGACGGTGGCGCTGCTGGCCTGCGCCTGTTCCCGCGCGCCGGAACCGCCGCGCGGGGATGCCGCCCCCGCGCCGGCCGCGGCCGGCACCGCGGAGCGGCCCCCGGCGCCGCAGGTCACGGTCAGCGGCGACGAACGCCACGCCGTGGTGGAGGTCTGGACGCCGCCACCGGTCGATCTGCCCGCGGACGCGGACCTTCGCGCCGTGCGTCGCCAGGCCGAGGCGGCGCTGGAAGACGGGCGGCTGTACGAGGACGCCGGCGCGGCCGTGCCGCTGTACCTGGCCCTGCTGCAGGTCGACCCGGAGGACGCGGCGGCCCTGCGCGGCCTGGCGCGTGCGCGGGTCGCGCTGGTGGAAGCCGGCCGCGCGGCGCTGGCGGCCGCCGAGCGCGACGCCGACCAGGCGCAGCTGGCGCGCGCGGCGG
>DASRYN010000159.1:0-2384 GCA_035687185.1 Pseudoxanthomonas sp.
CGGGTGCGCATCCGCAACCCGTTCTTCGACGACCCGTTCTTCCGCCGCCTGTTCCCGGAGATCCCGCAGGAGCGGATCAACGAGTCGCTGGGCTCGGGCGTGATCATCGACGCCGAGCGCGGCTACGTGCTGACCAACCACCACGTGATCGAGAACGCCGACGACGTCTCGGTGACGCTGGCCGACGGGCGCACGCTGCAGGCCGAGTTCCTGGGCTCGGACGCGGACACCGACGTGGCCCTGATCCGCATCCCGGCGCAGGACTTGACCGCGCTGCCGCTGGGCGACAGCGGCCGCCTGCAGGTGGGCGACTTCGTGGTGGCCATCGGCAACCCGTTCGGCCTGAGCCAGACGGTGACCTCGGGCATCGTCTCGGCGGTGGGCCGCAGCGGCATCCGCGGGCTGGGCTACCAGAACTTCATCCAGACCGACGCCAGCATCAACCCGGGCAATTCCGGCGGCGCGCTGGTCAACCTGCGCGGCGAGCTGGTGGGCATCAACACCGCCAGCCTCAACCCGCGCGGCAGCATGGCCGGCAACATCGGCCTGGGTCTGGCCATTCCCTCGAACCTGGCGCGCGACGTGGTGCGCCAGCTGGTGACCGTGGGCGAGGTGCGGCGCGGCACGCTGGGCCTGGAGACCCAGCCGCTGGACGCGCGCCTGGCGCGCTCGCTCGGCCTGCCCGAGGGCCAGCACGGCGCGCTGGTGGCCGCGGTGCACCCGGGGTCGGGCGCGGCCGCGGCCGGGCTGCGGCCGGGCGACGTGATCGTGGAGGCCGGCGGCCAGCGCATCGACCACCCGCTGGCGCTGCACAACTTCGAGGGCCTGCAGCCGGTGGGCAGCACGGTGCCGCTGAAGGTGCTGCGCGAGGGCCGCACGCTCGCCGTGCAGGCCACGCTGCGCGAGCAGCCGCGCAGCCTGGAGGGCTCGGCGCTGGATCCGCGGCTGTCGGGCGCGCGCCTGGCCGAGCTGTCGGAGACGCAGCGCCAGGCGCTGGGCCGCGGCGTGCTGGTCGAGGACGTGGCCGCCGGCAGCCGCGCCGCGCAGAACGGCCTGCGCCCCGGCGACATCATCACCGCCACCAGCGCCGGCGGCTTCGACGACCTGGCCTCGCTGCGCAGTTCCCTGGCCCGGCCGCCGGAGCGTTTGGTGCTGCGCATCCGCCGCGGTAACGTGCAGGGCACGCTCACCATGATGTAGCGCGGCGCGCGGGTCATCGCGCAGCCGTAACAGCGCCTACACCCGGCCCATGCTTCCATGGGCCGGTCGCGCCGGACGGCGCATCCGCCCACCCAGGAGACCGACGATGACCCCGACCACCACGGATTCGAATTCCAGCCCCGCGACCTCCTCCGCGGCCGGCCTGAAGGACAACCTCTCCGAGGCCACCTCGCACCTGAAGACCGCGGCCGGCGCGGCGGGCGAGGCGCTGCGCGGGGCGGCCACCGCCGCCACCGACGAGCTGCGCCTGGGCAAGGCCACGGTCAAGGCCGAGCTGGCCGACACCGCCCTGGCCGGGCTGGCCGCCGCCGAGCTGGGCGGGCAGGCCGCGCGCGAGCAGGTGGACGCCCTGGTGGACAAGGGCCGCGACCTGCTCGACAGCGCCGCCGAGCTGATCCGCGAGCGGCCGCTGGCGTCCTTCGGCGTGGCCTTCGCCGCCGGCTGGCTGGTCGCCGCGCTGAGCCGCCGCGACCGGTAAGCGGCCGTGGAGGACGGGGAACGCCACGGGGACGCGGCCGCCGGCGCGCAGGCCGACGCCGGCAAGGCGCCGCCGCTGGACGAGAGCCTGCGCGAGGTCGGTCGCGCCGGGCGCGAGGCGATGCGCGCCTGGCGCGACGCGGCCCGCACCCTGCGTACCCTGCTCTCGGCCGACCTGGCCCTGGCGCGCAGCGCCATGGGCCGCGCGCTGGCGTGGGCCGGCGTGGCCATCGTGTTCGGCGCCTCGGCCTGGCTGCTGGCCACCGCCGCGGCCGTGGCGCTGATGCAGCGGCTGGGCCTGTCGTGGCTGGCCTCGCTGAGCCTGGCGGCGCTGTTCAACCTGGCGGTGACCGCGCTGGCCGCGTGGCGCACCGCGCGCTACTTCGACTGGATGGGCATGCACGCCACCCGGCGGCAGCTGAGCCGCATGGGGCTGTTCGACGAGGATGGCGAGGCGGGCGAGGACGACGAGGACCCGCCGCCGGCCGCACCGGCCGTGGCGGCCACCGGGGACGCGCAGGCATGAGGTTCGAACTGCTGCAGCAGCGGGTGGAACGCGCCGAACGGCGCGCGGCGCGCTGCGTGGAACGCGCCCGGCGCCACCGCTCGGCGCTGGGCGAGGCCTGGCGCCGCGGCTGGACGCCGGGCCGCATCCTCGCCGCCGGCGCGCTGGCCGGTTTCCTGGT